>JAKABE010000476.1 GCA_021801945.1 Acidobacteriota bacterium | reverse complement strand
GGCGAGTCCAGCCTCACCTACAATAATAAACCCCGGGAAGAGGGCAAGAAGCCGCGGTGTTCGGGAAGGCGGCGGTCGTTAGGATAGGGTTTACAGGCAGGTCCGAGCCGGTTCGCGGAAGCGTGAGTGGAAAGCCGGGCGTACAGGTGTGTGCGAGGAGGTTCAATGAAGAGTCACACGGAGTATCTGGTGTTTGAAACCCGCAAGCGGCGGGAGATGGTGCACATTACCGATGAGGTGGAAAAGGTCGTGAGCCGCAGCGGCGTGCAGGACGGGTTGTGCTTCGTCTCGCCCATGCACATCACAGCGGCGATTTATGTCAACGATTTGGAGAGCGGCCTCATCGAGGACATCGGCGAATGGCTTGAGAAGCTGGCGCCGGCGCGGCCCGATTACCGGCATCACCGCACCGGAGAGGACAACGGCGATGCGCACCTGAAGTCGCTGCTTCTGCACCATGAGACGACTTTGCCGGTGACCAGCGGCAGGCTCGACCTGGGGACATGGCAGCGGGTCTTCTATGCGGAGTTCGACGGCCAACGGCGCAAGCGCGTGATCGTGAAGGTGCTGGGGATCTCCGAAGGCGAGTCACCGAGTTAGCATGTCAGCGAGTCAGCTTGCCGGCATATCGGCAGGCCAGCAAAGCGATTGCCGCGCTCGCTCCTCATTTCGGCTGTCCTATGCAACCAGTTTGCATGGCTATCCCGCTGCTGTGTCAGCGCTGACTTGCTGACTCGCCGACTGGCTGACTGGCTGGGTGGTAGTCGGTGATCTTGTGCCACTGCCCGCTCCCCGGCACGGGATTGGGAGCGGCGAAGTTGATCTTGGTGCGGGGCAGTACGACCAGATCGACACGGCGGTTCTGGCTGCGGCCCTCGGCTGTGTCGTTGCTGGCCACGGGGTGGTATTGGGCGTAGCCGGCGGCGGAAAGGCGGTCGGGCGAGATAGCCTTCATCTCTAGAAAGAGGCGGGCGATGCCCGTGGCCCGGGCCGTCGAGAGCTCCCAGTTGGAGCTGAATCGGCCGTCGTGGATGGGGATGTTATCGGTGTGCCCCTCGATGCGCACATCGTAGCCTGTTTGCCCCAGCGTGGCGGCGATGCGGCGCAAGGCCGGCAGGGCTTGGGGTTTGGGCGTAGCCGAACCGGAGTCGAAGAAGCCGGCCTCGCGCAGGCTGATCACGAGTCCGTCCCGGCCCATATACATGGAAACGGTGTGCGTAGCCACCTGGTTGGAGAGGGTTTGGGTAAGTTGGCCGCGAATGCGGTTCAAGTCCTGCTTCACCTGGGCTGGAGCCAGCACATCCTCTCCCATGACGATGTTCATGGGCAGTGCGGGCTGTTCGACGCCCAGTCCTCCGGCGCCGCCCGCACTGCTGCCCCCGCCCTTGCCCTGCGTCGCTCTTTCCGCGGCCAGGGGAAAGACGCCCATGGAGCGAAAGGCGGAGTTGATGGCCTCTGCAACCGCGATCTGCTTCTGCTGGTTGGCATTGGCGAAGGCGTAGAGCACTACGAAAAAGGCGAACATCAAGGTGATGAAATCCGCATAGGAAACCAGCCAGCGGTCGTGGCCGATGCGCGCCTTGCGATGATGCGAATTCATGCGGCGCGTTCCTTCCTCTCGCGGTTGAGATCCTCGAGGAAGCCATTCAGCTTGATCTCCAGCATGCGCGGGTTGATCCCTTCAAGGATGGCGATCACGCCCTCCAGCATCATCTCGCGCCGGCGGTGGCCGTCGCGGATGCGGATGTGCATCTTGCCGGCGAAGGGCAGGAAAAAGAGGTTGGCGATGCCTACGCCGTAAATCGTGGCCACAAAGGCCACGGCAATCCCGTGGCCCACCTGCTGAATGTTGTTGAGGTGCTGCATCACCTGGATGAGCCCGAGCACGGCGCCCAGAATGCCGATCGTGGGCGAAAAGCCGCCGGCGGACTCGAAGACCGAGGGCAGCCGTTCCTGCTCCTCGGTGATGGAGTCCAGGCTGACCCGCATCATCTTGCGCAACTCGGCAGGCTCCGTGCCATCCACAGCCAGCATGAGGGATTGTTTCAGGAAGGGGTCCTGGATATTCTTGAGGTCCGCGTCTAGCGAGACCACGCCCTGGCGGCGGGCCTTGTTCGCGAAGCCGACCAGAAGCTGGATCAGTTGGGCGTCCTGTTTCTGTGGAGCGGCAAAGATGTGCACCAGGCTCCGGAAGGCGTTCACGACGGTGGTCAACGGAAACTGCAGCAGGACCGCGCCCATGGTGCCGCCGAAGACGATAAGAGCGGCGGTGGGCTGCAGGATCTGCGCCACGTTGCCGCCTTCGATGAGAAGCCCGGCAAGAATGCCGGCCAGGGCCAGAAATACGCCGCCGATGCTTGCTTTATCCATAAACTACTCCTCGATCCTTCAAAAAAACACGTAGGAGGGCTAGTAAGCCGTCTCTTAATGGGAGTGTCCGGGGCCGGATTTTCCCGGTGCCACGGCAGCGCCGGCTTGCTCGGGGAGGGCGAGGCTGGCCAGGGCGACAACCCGCTCCATGTCGACGAGGTGGGGCAACCGCTTCACCACCCCAGCCAGCAGGCGCCCGCGGTACGCCAGCACCCGATCGAGGACCTCGTCGATCTCCTCGCGCACGATCAATTTTTCGCCGTTAATCAGGGTTAGCATCGTGTCGGGCGAGGCTTCGGCGGTCTTGATCAGATCGCTGTTCAATACGATGGCAGTTCCGTTGAGGCGGGTCAGTTCGATCATGGCCGGAATTCCTTCGTGAAGGTTATCGGCAGGTTGAAGGAAAGGTTAAAGAATTAAAACAAAGCGGGCCAAAGTGTCCTCCGCTGGACACAAACGGCAGG
>JAKABE010000475.1 GCA_021801945.1 Acidobacteriota bacterium | reverse complement strand
CAGTCTCCGCGCCTCCGTCCTCTTCTTCAGGAGGGACACCGGGGGTTACAGCATCGGTAACCTCAATTGCCTTTCCAAACGGGACTGTCGGCCAGAAGAGCGCGGCGCAGACGGTTACCCTCACAAACAGTGGCAGCGCTGCGCTGACGCTATCCAACATCGCGATTCAAGGCGCAGGCTCAACCGCGTTTAACGATTCGACTACCTGTGACGGCACACTGGCCGCGGGCGCGGCCTGCACCATCGCGGTGGCCTTCACTCCTCCCGCCGCCTCGACCTACAGCGCAGCCATCGAGGTCACCGATAATGGTCCCGGCTCACCGCAGAGCATTGCACTCAGTGGTTGGGTTGCGCCGGCGGGCATCGAACACACGCTCTACGTCTTTCCGGAGCCGGACCTGAGCGTTACGCCGCTCTACGCGTTGGTCAACGGCGCGCAAAGCACCATCGACATGACCATGTATGCGCTGGAGGATGACAAGTTTCTGGCCGATCTTGTCGAGGCCTGCAATCGTGGCGTAAAGGTCCGCGTCATCCTCGACCAGAACCTTGAAGAGCGGGGCAACTCTCCGGCATTCCAGCAACTCAATTCCGTCGCCAACTGCAGCGCGGTATGGGCCGATCCGGCCTTTCAGGCCACACACCAGAAAACCATCATCATCGACGGCACGCAGACCGCCATCATGTCGCTGAACCTGCAAAGCCAGTACTACGACACTACGCGTGACTTTGCCCTGGTGGAGAATGACGCTGCCGACATCGCCGCCATCCAGGCTACCTTCGAAGCTGATTACGCCGCCGGCACCACGTCCACGGGCGCGTCCGGCGTCAGCGACTTTGGCTATGCGCCGGATGCGGGCGACGACCTTATCTGGAGCCCCACCACCGCGCAGACAAATATGCTGGCTATCATCAACAACGCGACCAAGACGCTGCTGATCGAAAATGAGGAGATGGGCGCCTCCAATATCGTGAGTGCGTTCGAGGCCGCATGCCGGCGCGGCGTCGCTGTGCATATTGCGATGGTCAACGACAGGAACGAGTACGCCTCGGAGTTCTCCGCGCTTGAAGCCGCCGGCTGCGGCGTTCATGTCTATCCCGACACCACCAACGGCTTTTACGTCCACGCCAAAGCCGCGATTGCCGACTACGGCCTGCCCACGCAGAAGATTTACATGGGATCGATCAACTACTCAAACGCTTCCATGACGGAGAATCGCGAGCTCGGCCTCTACATCAGCGACGCAGGCGGCGCCCAGGCGCTCTACAACACCATCAGCAATGACTACGCGGGCGGCTCCGCTTACTAAGCTGGAGGGGCGCTTAGGAGCCAGTGTGAAGATCCACCTCTGTGGCCGTGCGTCAAGTTACCGTGCCGACAGTATTTCGGGGAGCGTAGCAGGGTTTGACGAACCAAATGCCTTTGCGCGGCGGCCGTATCGGCAGCGGACGAAGACCTCTGCCTCAACACTCCTTGCGATGCTTCCGGTTGTGTTCCGCACCGCGCATTAGCAATACCACCGGAATGTTGGCCAGGCAGAAGATTCCCATCAGATAAAACGCGTCCGCATAGCTTAGCAGGGCCGCCTGCTGCTGCATCATCTGATAGATGAATCCGCCCGCCTTGTGCGCCGCCGTTACCGGATCGAATCCATGGCTTTGGAGATACGGCGTCAGTCCCGAGATGGCCTGCTGATGGATCAGATTGGACGCCGTGAGCTTTTCTCCCAGGATATGGTGATGAAACTGCGCGCGCCGCGCCAACAGGGTCGTCACAAACGAAATTCCGATGCTCGACCCGATATTGCGCAGGGTGTTGTAAAGGCTGGTCGCGTAGTTGGTATCGGCCTTCGCGATCGGGCTCATTGTCAGCGTCGTCAGCGGAACAAACAGAAGTCCTAACCCAAGGCCCTGGACGATCTGCAGCCAGAAGATGTCCCACGTCCCCGATGCCAGGGTCATGCGCGCAAAGCCGAAGAACAAGAGCCCTACCACGGAAAAGCCTGAGACCAGCATCCACCGCGCGTCCCATCCCTTGCCCAGCAGGTAGCCCACGAGGGGTACGCAGAGCGCGGTTCCCACGCCGCGCGGGCTATTCCACAAACCCGCCGTGGTCGCCGTCCAGCCCAGCAGCGTTTGCATAAACAGGGGCAGCAGCACCACACTGCCCATCAGCACAAAACCCAGCATGGTCACTTGCACGGTGCCTGCCGCAAACGTCCGCGAGCGCAGCAGGTTGAAACGCACAATGGGGTGCTGCGCCGTCAACTCACGCAGCACGAACGCGGCCAGGAACACCACCGCAAACACGCAGAGCGTGCGAATCTCGATCGACTCGAACCAGTCCTTCTCCTGCCCCTTGTCCAGCATGATTTGCAGCGCGCCCATGCCCACCGCCAGCATGCCGATCCCCCAGGCGTCCACACCCAGCCGCTGACGCTTGAGGTAGTGCGGATCGAAAACGTACTGCGAGATCAGCAGCAGGCTTAGCACGCCCACCGGGAGGTTGATGAAAAACACCCAGCGCCAGGTCCACGTGTCGGTGATCCAACCGCCCAGCGTCGGCCCAAAGATCGGCGCGGCAATGATGCCGAGGCTCCAGAACGCCATGGCCTTGCCCTGCTCTCTGCCGGGAAATTCCTCCAGCAGCACAGCCTGCGAGAGCGGCTGCAGCCCGCCTCCGGTCATGCCCTGCAGCACGCGGAAGATGATCAGCATGGGCAGATTGAGCGCCAGGCCGCAGAGCAGGCTCGACAGCGTGAAGCCCGCCACGGCGATCAGCAGCAGCCGCTTGCGGCCCATCACCGCCGCCAGCCACCCCGTAATGGGCAAAATGAT
>JAKABE010000035.1 GCA_021801945.1 Acidobacteriota bacterium | reverse complement strand
CCGAGGGTGATGTTGGGCACAAAGTGGCCGTCCATGACGTCGACGTGGATTACCGTGCCTCCGCCCCGCTCGGCCGCGGCAATCTGATCGGCGAGATGCGCAAAATCAGCCGATAGTATGGATGGCAGCAGTTCGACCATGTGATCTCAGCGCGACCCCTCGCCCGCCCAGTGTATCAGGGAGCCGAACACTGCAGGGCTTGATGGCGCGCCGGCGGCGGGAGAAAGATGGGCGGCATTTTCATGTTCGATTTGAACCGCTTATTTCCTACGGCATGCCTGAAGCGAGTGAACAAACTTGCGCCGCGGCCCAGAAGCAGGATGCGCCAACCCTCAACCCGTGTTCCTTAGCCCTGCCGCGATCCCGTTGATCGTGGCAGCGATGGCGCGGTTGACCTCCGAGGTGTTCTCGCCGGCGCGCTTGCGGCGCAGCATGTCCACCTGGATCAGGTGCATGGGATCAACATAGGGATTGCGCAACTTAATGGAGTTGGCCAGCACGCGGTTGGTTTCGAGCAGCTCCCTTTGGCCCGTGATGGCCAAGACGGCGCGCACGCTGCGCTGGAACTCCACCTCCAACAGGCCATAAATGCGCTCGCGAAGCTTTTCATCCTTGACCAGCGACGAGTAGAGCCGCGCCGTGGCCAGGTCGGCTTTGCCGAGCGCCATCTCTACGTTGCGCACCAGGTCAATGAAGAGCGGAGATTCCTTGGCCATGGTTTGGAGCAGGGCAAGATGAGCTCCGGTGGGCACGCCTGGTTGGGCAAGAAAGGCCTCGACCGCATAGCCGACACCAAACCATGCTGGAACCAACAGGCGCGATTGCGTCCAGCCGAAGACCCACGGGATGGCGCGCAGGTCGGTGAGTTTGGTAGAGGCATTGCGGCGCGCCGGCCGGGAGCCGATCTTCGCGTTCTCAAGCTCACCCACCGGCGTGGACTGCTCGAAATAGGTCACGACGCCGGAGTCTTCGAGAATGTGCTTGCGATAGAAGCGAAACGAGAGATTGGAGAGCTCGTCGAGCGCGGCTTCCCACTCGGGCGGGAGCACGCCGGTAAAGTGGCCCTCGGGATCGCGCGCGTTGGGCCGCGCCAGAGCGTCGAGCGAGGCGGCGATCATCAGCTCCAAATTGCGCTCGGCCAGCACCTCGTCGGCGTATTTGAAGTTGAGCACTTCACCCTGCTCGGTGATGCGCAACTGGCCTTCGAAGGCATCGATGGGCTGGGCGAAGATGGCCCGGTGCGTGGGCCCGCCGCCGCGGCCCACGGTGCCGCCGCGGCCGTGGAAGAGACGCAGCTTGACGCCGGCCTCGCGCGCAACCACGTGCAGATCGCGATGGGCGCGGAAGATCTCCCAGGTGGAGGTCAACATGCCGCCGTCCTTATTGGAGTCAGAGTAGCCGAGCATCACCTCCTGCCGGTTGTCCCAGGAGGCGAGCAGCTTGCGGTAGTCGGGGCGGCTCCATAGCTCGCGGCAGACCTGCGGCGCGCGGCGCAGGTCCTCGATGGACTCGAAGAGAGGCACGGGCATCAGACCTGGATCGCGTCCGCTGCCCTCCACGCGCACGCCGCCCAGCCGCGCCAGGCGCAACACGGTCAGCACGTCCTCCACGGAGCTGGCGGCGCTGATCACGTATTGACGAATCGCCTCGGGCGAACAACCGGCCTTGACCTCGGTCACCACGCGGAGGGTTTCGAGGATTGATTCGGTTTGCGGGGAGAGCCCCGCAGGCACGGAGGGCGCGGAGGTATCGCCGATGGCCTCCTTCAGAGCCGCTGTGTGCACACGCGCGTGCTGGCGAATGTCGAGCGTGTGCAGGTGCAGACCGAAGGTGCGCACTTGGAGAATGAGCGGATCAATAAGGGTGCGCGCAATGCGCAACCCGCCATTCTCCTTGAGCGAAATCCGCAGCGTGTTCAGATCGTCGAGGAATTCCTCCACCGACTTGTACGCCGGCAGCGCCTGCGCCAGCGCCTCCTGCCCCTGGGCCAGCGTGTAAGAGGTGATGGGCAGCATCGCGCCCTGAGGAGCGGGATGCTGCAGGGTCCGCTGCACGCGCGCCTTGAGGCAGATCACGTAACGGCGGTAGTACTCAAACTCATACTGCTCGCCAAAGACCTGCGCCTCCGGCGTGCGCACCAGCGCGAGGTAAGCTTCAAGCCGCTCCATGAGCGCCGGGCTCACGGGCTTCTGCTGGGCGCTGGTGGTCAGCAGATCGGTGATCTCTTCAAGCCGCCGCAGGTAGTAGAGCAGCAGTTGGCCTCGGGCCAGCTCGATGGCGCCCCGGGTCACCTCGGGCGTGACAAAGGGGTTGCCGTCGCGGTCGCCGCCGATCCATGAGCCGAAGCGCAGCATCTGGGGCAGCTCGTAGGGCTCGATGGCGAGGCCATAGACCGCCTTCAGCGCCTCCGCAATCTCGCGGTAGAGCTCGGGCAGGGTCTCGAAGATGGAGACGTCGTAGTAGTCGAGGCCCATCTTGATTTCGTCGTAGACCGTGGGCCGGTGTGAGCGCACCTCGTCGGTCTGCCACAGTCCGGTGATCTCGGCCAGCACCATCTCTTCCAGTCGCGCTATCTCCTGCGCAGGAACGGGAATGCGGTCGAGCATGGCCAGGAACTCGCCGATGCGCCGCCGCTTGAACATGACCGTGCGCCGCGCCGCCTCAGTGGGATGGGCGGTAAAGACCGGCACGATAAGGATGCGGCGGAGGAAGTTGAGGGCCTCTTCGGCGCCGATGCCCACGCGCCGCATCTCAGTCAGCGTGCCCTCGAGCGAGCCGCGTTGCCGGCCCGCCTGGCCACACAGCCGCAACGCCATGCGCCGCCGCTTGCGATGGTTGGTCTCAGCCAGGTTGATCAGCTCGAAGTAGAAGGCGAAGGCGCGGGTGAGCAGGATGGCTCGTTCCGGCGCCAGGGAGTGTATGAGTTCGAAGGCGGCGGCGGCGTGGGCGGCGGCCTCCTGGCTTTGGCCGCGCGCCTCGGCGTCGCGCCGCCGGATGGTGCCGTGGCGCAAAGCTTCTACCTGGGCGAAAAACTCCTCGCCCACCTGCTCACGCAGCACCTCGCCTAGCAGCGTGCCCAGCGAGCGCACGTCGCGGCGCAAGGGCGCCTCTTTCAGCTCGCCGGTTTGCGCCTCCAGTTCGGCGAGGCGCTGCGACCAGCTTTCAGGGTTCCACAAAAGGGCCATCTAGTTTGATTATGCACGACGGAAATTCGAGAGCTGCTTCAGGATGCGGTTGTTTGACCCTCCAATTGCGCTATGAGCTCTTCCCACTCCTCGGTCAGCGCGTCCAACTGCCCTCGCAGTTCTTCGGCTAAAGCAGTGAGCCGCTGTGTTTCAGAAGCGGAGATGTAGACGCCCAACTGCTCCTCGGTATGCGCGATTGCGGCTTCGATGCGCGGGACTTCTTCTTCGAGAAATGCGCAGCGGTCTTCCATCTGCTTCTGCTTGATGGGATTCAGGCGGCGGGTTTGCTTCTTGGGAGTGTCGTCGGGGCCATCGTAGCCGCCTTCGATGAGGATGGTGGTATTCGGCGCTGAGCTGGACGCGCGGCTTGCGTCTTCGCTCTGCGTGGAAAAGGGCGACCGCAGGTCCTTCGACTCCGCCGCGCTGCGCGCGGCGTCGCTCAGGATGACAGTGCTGGGGAGAGATTGCGCGGCCAGCGCCTCCTTGCGGCGCAGATAGTCCTCGTAGCCGCCTTCGTGGGCTGTGACCGCGCCGTTCTCCACTTCGAGCACGCGCGTGGCGAGACCGTCGATGAAGTAGCGGTCGTGCGAGACAAAGACTACCGTGCCGGAGAAGGCTTCGAGCGCCTCCAGGAGCACATCCTTGGCGCGCATGTCGAGGTGATTGGTGGGCTCATCCAAAAGCAGGAAGTTCGAGGGCGAGACGAGAATGCGCGCCAGAGCGTAGCGGTTGCGCTCGCCGCCCGAGAGCACGCCCAGCGGCTTGAAGACATCGTCCCCCGAAAAGAGAAAGCAGCCCAGCAGGGAGCGCAACTCGGCCTCCGGCACGCGCAGGGCGGCGCGGCCGATGTCGTCTAACATGCGCGCCTCGGGATCGAGGACTTTGTACTGGTCCTGCGCAAAGTACTCGCTGACGACGTTGTGGCCCAGCCGTATCGTGCCCGCCGTGGGCGCTTCAGCGCCGGTAAGCAGTCGGATGAGCGTGGACTTGCCCGCGCCGTTGACGCCCACCAGGGCCACGCGGTCGCCGCGCGTGATGGAAAAGCGCACGCCGGCGAAGACCTGCTTCGGCCCATAGCTCTTCGCCAGGTCCTCGGCCTCTACAACAGTCCGGCCCGAGGGCTGCGGCTGGGGAAACTTGAAGTGAATTACGGGCTCTTCCTCGGGAATTTCGATGCGCTCGATCTTTTCGAGCTCCTTGATGCGCGACTGCACCTGCTTGGCCTTGGTGGCCTGATAGCGGAAGCGGTTGATGAAGGCCTCAAGGCGCTCGATCTGATCGCGCTGGTTGCGGTAGGCCGCCGTGAGCTGCTCGCGCCGCTCGTCTTTCTGCTTGAGATATTTGGTGAAGTTCCCCTGATAGATGGTCAGGCGCTTATTCCATATCTCCACGGTGCGGTCGATGGTGACATCGAGAAAATAGCGGTCGTGAGAACAGAGGATGTAGCCGAAGGGATAACTCTTGAGATAGCTTTCGAGCCAGTTGCGGGATTCAAGGTCTAAGTGGTTGGTCGGCTCGTCCAAAAGCAGTAGGTTGGGCCTGGCGAGCAGCAGCTTGGCCAGCGCGATGCGCATCTGCCAGCCGCCCGAGAACTCATCGGTCTGGCGGGCCCACTCCTCTTTGCCGAAGCCGAGGCCGGTGAGGACGCTGCCCACCTGCGCGTCGAGCGCGTAGCCGTCGAGCGTGTGAAAGCGCTCCTGAAGCAGCGAATACCGCTCGGCCGCGGCCTCGTACTCCGGGCTCTGGTGATCCAGCTCGGCCATCTGCGACGCCAGCCGCTCGACTTCGCGCTCCATCTGGCGCAGCTCGTCGAAGACGGTGAGGCACTCTTCGAAGACCGTGCGGCCGGTCAGGCGCAGGCCCTCCTGAGGCAAGTAGCCGATGCTCATGCCGCGGGTGCGCTGGAGCGTGCCGTAGTCCAGCGTCTCCATACCCGCCAGCACCTTCATCAGCGTGGATTTGCCGGTGCCGTTGGCGCCGACGAGCGCGGTCTTCTCTTTGTTGCGGATGAGCCAGTTGGCCTCAAGAAACAGGACACGCGGGCCGAAGCGCTTGCCGGCATTTTCGAGCGAGAGCACGTTTCTATTTTCTCAGAGCACAAACGCGCGCCGATTGAACCAGGGGGATTGACCGGCACACATGCTATTCCGCGCCGGCGCGGGCGCGGCGTGAGCCAATCGTGAGAGGCCGGGGATCTTGCAGACGGAGTCGCCGCGCCGCTCTTTGTTAGGCTTTGCTTGTACGTCTGGGCCGGTTCGCTGAAAAGGGAGAAGGAGACAGGATGGACCAAGCGGGAAGATACATTGCCGATGCGGTTCTGGGCATTGACACCCTCTGGGGCGGCGATGTGATGTGCGCTTCGGGCACGGGGCGGTTCATCGCCGACTCCTGGTTCTCCGATGAGCCCCTGCCGGCAGCCTACTCCCATCCCGCGACGACGCGCTTGCGCCAGGCCGGTGGCGTCTCCGGCAAGAGCATCGACCGGGAGGCCGTGGACGAGTACCTGCGCGCGGTGAACCTGCCCCAAGCCATCGCCGGCCTGCGCGCCGAGGCGGCCAAAATGGAGGCTTTGCGAGGCGACTATCTGGCCGGATTGGCGGTCTCTCTTGAAACCATGTGGGACTTGGCCATGGAGGTTCTGGGCCGGGGCGATCCGGTGCCCTATGCGCGCGCCGTCGAGGCCTCCACCGGCAAGCCGCCGGAACCCTCCCGCCCGGAGGCGAAGCGGGAGCGCGTGGCCGAGTTGCTGGGCCGCGCCGGCTACGATCCGCAGCGCCAGGGCGGGCTGCTGGGCGCGGTGGATGCGTGGCGAAGGGATCGCGTCGCTCCCATGGCCTCAGTGAGGGCTCTGGGCGAGGCCGTCATTGCGCGCTTCGACAGCCTGAGCGCGAAGAACCTTGTGCCCTACCTCCCTAAAGAGCTGGCGGGCGTGCCCCGCGCCAACATCCGCTTTCTGCCCATCAAGGAGGCTTGGTTCTCGGGCTCCATGAATTACCTGGGCCGCGCGCGTACCGCAGATGGCGCGCCGCAATATGAGGCCACCTACGAGATCAACGCCTCGCTCCAGATCTCCTACCCCGAGTTCGAGCAGCTTGTGAGCCACGAGGTTGTGCCCGGCCACGTAACCACCTTCGCCTACCTGCAGGACCTCTATGTGAGCGGCAAGGCCGGCTTTGAGGCCACCGTGCTCACCATGAACACGCGCGCCGCCACACTCTTTGAGGGCATTGCCAACAACGCCATCCTCATCGCGCACGGGGTTACGGAGGTCGATCAGTTGCCCGATGAGGACCTGGAGACCGGCGTGCTGCTGGCCCTGTTGCAGGACGACGGCAAGAACCAGTCCTCCTACATGACCTGGGGCGAAGGAAGGCCTCAGGCAGAGGTGGCGGCCACGCTACGGCGCGATTTTCTGGTGACCGAGGAACGCGCCGATAAGCTCTCCGGCGCATGGGGACGCCATCCGCTGCTGGGCCGTATGTACCTGCCCGCCTACCGCGCCGGTACGGAAAAGGTTGCTGCGCTGCGGCGCACCCACGCGGCCGAGCACGTCCTGCCGGCCATCTACGGGTGCAACGGCCTGGTTGATATTGAGACCGTCGATCGGGTGCTGAAGGGGTAGGGCCGGCAGATTGCTCCGGGTACGGCCTCCGGGGCTTGCTATCATGATGAGAGGCGTGTCGCTTCCCCGGTACAGGCGCCCGATCTTCATTCGTCCCCATGACACCCGCTTCCCAAGCCGTTGCACCGGCAGAAATCGCTGCGCGTCCGATGGAGAGCTCCATCTGCGCGGAAGGCGCGCTTGAGGCACACAGCGCCCACGCGCACGCCCTGCATGCACCCAGCCCCGGCGCCACGGCTACGCTGATCCAGGATCTGCGCGAGCTGTTCAAACTGAAAGTCGTGGGCCTGGTGCTGATCACCGGGTGGGGAGGGTTCTACCTGGGCTCGATGCAGTCGGGCATTTCGAGCGTGCAGATTGGCCTGCCGGATGCGCTGCTCGGGATCGGCTTGATTTCGGCTGGGGCCGGCGCGCTGAACCAGGTTCTGGAGCGCAAGACGGATGCGCTGATGATCCGCACCGCCGACCGGCCGCTGGCCTCAGGGCGGGTCTCGCTGCTGCAGGGCCTGGCGGCGGGGCTGGGCGCACTGGCCTTTGGCGCTCTGTGGCTGGCGCTGCATACCAACCTGCTGACCGCGTCTCTGGCGATGCTGACGGCGTTTACCTACGTCGCCGTCTATACGCCGCTCAAGCGGGTGACGAGCCTGGCCACGTTCATTGGCGCGTTTCCCGGCGCCATGGGGCCGATGCTGGGATGGACCGCGGCGCGCGGCCGCATCGAGTGGCCCGCCGTGGCGCTGTTCGCCATTCTCTTTGTGTGGCAGTTTCCTCACTTCATGTCCATCGCCTGGCTTTACCGCGAGGACTACGCGCGCGCCGGGATCCGCATGTTGCCGGTTGTGCAGCCCGACGGGTGGTCCACGGTGATCGAGGCTCTGTTCTACGCCGTGCTGATGATTCCCGTCAGCCTGGCGCCCTGGCGGCTGGGGCTGACCGGCGGAGCGTATGCCCTGGTGGCCACGGCGCTGGGCTTGGTGTATCTGGGCTATACCATCCGGTTTGCCGGCATCGTGCGCGTCCGCACGAAAAGTGAGAGCCGGATGCTGGCGCGCGATTTGCTGAAGGTGAGTGTGCTCTACCTGCCTCTGCTGTTCTCAGCGCTCATGCTCGGCGCCATCGCGAAGCACTAAGGAAGCCATGACCACCGCAGCCCGCCCAGCGAAATCCCGATCCGGCACAGGCCCGGCGATCATCGCCATTCTGCTGATCAGCGCGGCGGCCACGCTCTTTCTCGCCTGGCTGATCTATATCCATCCCGCGGCGACTTCGAGCTCTCAATACGCGTTTCTGCCGGCCTTGAACGCGGTCTTCAACGGCCTGGCCGCCACCGCGCTGCTGATCGGCTACACATTTATCCGCGCGGGGCGCATCCGGCAGCATCGCGCGTCGATGATTACGGCCTTTATTTTTTCATGCTTGTTTTTAGTGGGTTATATCGCGCACCACGCGCTCCACGGCGACATCCGTTATCCGATCCACGCGGCATTCCGGACGTTCTACCTGTGTCTGCTGGCCAGTCACATCATCCTGGCTACGGTGGCGCTGCCGCTGGTGCTGGTCACCTTCTTCTTCTCGCTCTCGGGCCGCATTCCCACCCATCGCAAGGTGGCCCGCTGGACCTTCCCCATCTGGCTCTATGTTTCGGTCACAGGGGTCATCGTGTATGCCATGCTGGTAGCCGCGAAAGGTTAGGCGCAAGGAACGATGCATGCTTCCACCCAGTCCGACGATGGTACTCGCCAATTGCTCAGATGGGGCGGAGTGATGGTGGGCGCGGGAGTTGTGGCGGGCGTGCTGCTGGTCACGGTTCTGGGGGGTTATACGCCCACCGGCGCCACCACCAATACAGGGTGGTTTGCGCTCATTGTGGCGCTGATGTGCATTCCCTTCGGCGGCATGCTGCTGACGCTGGGCGTCGCCAAGTGGCTCCGCAACCGGCGCTCCGTGCGCGAGCACTGATGGTGTGCAGATCGCGGCTCGAACATGGGTTGGCGCTTTGACAATGGCCCGCCAAACGGCGCGGATACACTGAAGCTAACAGGAGGCGAAAGCGATGCAGGCGCGGATTCAGGGCACGACAATGCCGGTGCTCGAAGTAGAGCTTGACCCCAACGAAAGCGTGTTCTCAGAGAGCGGAGAGCTCTCGTGGATGACCAGTTCGATTCAACTGATGACCCACACCCAGATGGGTGGAGGCGGCGGCCTGATGGGTGTGTTGAAGCGCGTGGCTGGCGGCGGCAGCATCTTCATGACCGAGTATCGGGCGATTCAGGCCCCCGGGCAGGTGGCCTTTGCCACCAAGCTGCCCGGACATATCGTGCCGATCGAGCTGGGCCAAGGCCCCGAATACTTGGTTCATCGCCACGGGTTCCTCTGCGCCACGCCGCAGGTGACCATCGGGGTGGGCTTTCAGCAGTCGCTGGGGGCGGGCGTCTTCGGCGGCGATGGCTTTCTGTTGCAGCGCGTGGGCGGCCAGGGAACGGCGTGGCTTGAGCTTTCGGGCGAGCTGATTGTGAAGGATCTCGCGCCGGGTGAGGTGCTGCGCGTGCATCCGGGCCACGTGGGTGCTTTCCAGGCGACGGTAGGTTTTCAGATCACCATGGTTCCGGGCGTGAAGAACATGATCTTCGGAGGCGATGGACTGTTCCTGGCGGTGCTGGCGGGACCGGGGCGGGTGTGGCTGCAAACGCTGCCCATTGCGCGACTGGCGCACCAGATTGGCGAGTACCTGCCCCAAGGGCAAGCCAGCTCGGCGGCTCCGGCGGCGATAGGCGGCGGGCTGCTGGGCGGCATCGTAGGCTCGATCCTCGGGAATCAGTAGGAGCGACGGGAAGCGTGTGAATCAGCCCGCCATCGGGCCGCAGCCTGGGCTGCGGCCCGATGGATCACGCGGTGACAAAGCGCTCAATGCAGCGAGATCTGCGCACCCGTCAGCTCCACGACCGGTGCTCCCCGGCTGGCTCGGATGACCACATTCCGGCCCGAGACGCTGGCGTATGCGACCGTCAGTCCGGTCTGCGCGCTGATCTTCACGTTGCGCAGGACCAGGTTGGCAATGGGCGCCTCGGGTAGCCCGGCAATTACTCCCGCGGTTCTGCTGCCCGAGGCAGTCACGTTTTCGAAGGTGATGCCGTTGAAGTGCGGCGTTAGTTGTGTCACGGGCTGCGGCGCTTCGCCGGCGGGCGGCAAAACCCTGGGATAGTACTCGCTGACGATAAGCGCGTTGCGCACGTTCGTCATCTCGATGTCGCGGAAGAGCAGATGGCTCACGTCGCGGCCGCGATCGCGGTTGGCCTTGACGCGGATTCCGTTGTCCGTGCCGTGGAAGCGAATGTTTTCAGCCGTGATATTTTGGGCGCCGCCGGCGATCTCGCTGCCGATCGACAGGCCATGCCCGTGCAGAAAGGTGCAATCGGTGATGGTGATGGCGCGACTGGGTTGATTTGCCGTCGTGTCAGCGGCGCCGGACTTGATGGCCACATCGTCGTCGCCGACATCGGCGTAAACGTGGTCGATCACCACGTGCGATGAGGAGAAGGGATCGATGGCGTCGGTGTTCGGCGAACGGGCGGGCGCAAGAATCCTCACGTTGCGAATGACCACGTCGTCCGAGTAGTAGGGAACCAGCTGCCACATGGGCGAGTTCTCGATGGTGACTCCCTGCACACGAACGTGGTGGCAATGGTCGAAAACAACCAGTCGCGGCCGGGTGTGAGGATTGCCCATCACGCCTGCATTGCGGATAGTCCGCGCCATCTTCCACCAGCTTGCGCCGTTCCCGTCAATGATGCCTTCGCCGGTAATCGCCACGTTGGCGGAGTTCACAGCGCTAACCAGCGCCTGCCGGCCGGGCGCGCGGAACTCGGTGATGGCGGGATAGTCAGCATGATCGGATGAACCGAGCAGCGTGGCACCCTTGTCGAGCTGGAGGGTGATGTTGCTCTTGAGCACAATTGGCCCGCTGAGATAAGTGCCCGCCGTGAGCTCGACCGTGCCGCCCCCCTGCCGCTCGCAGACATTGATCGCTTTCTGAATCGCGACTGTGTCCTTGGCAATACCGTTGCCCTTGGCGCCGTAGGCGCGTGGATTGCAGGCGTCCAACGCATGTGCAAAGGGGGACAAGCCGGCAGCCAGGGCAACAGCCAAAGCCGGCGCAAAAAACAGAGATATGAGTATAAACTTCTGTTGCATCGCTGGATCGCCTTCGCGCAAGGATGGCCTGCCTGTATAAGCATCATACGCGGTCAAGGGTCCAGTGGTCATACCACGCTCATTGCTGTTTACACGTATTTGCAGTGGCCAAAAGGCACGTTCAAATCGCGGCGATCGGCCGTGCCGCCATCGCGGCGTTCCAACCGGCGTAAAGCAAAGCACCGCGTCTGAGTGCGCTGTTCTGAACTGCGTCCTCCCACCGGCACACTTTCGCGGTGTCCTGGAAGATAACGCCATCCGCCGCGGCGGTCACGTCTTTCAATACTTCAAGGGAGCAGCAGCGCTGCCTCGGTGGAGGGGGTAACCACATGGAATCATAATCCCGATAAAATCTTCTGAAAGGATTGACGTATCGAGACTGTGTCATCTAGGAAAGGAATCGGGGCAGAATGCAGTGTATCGAATTCGGACACTACCAAGACGATGTGCCTGATTGCCGATAGGAACCAGAGGGTAGGAGTGTAAGGCGCCCGGATGCGAATGCCGGTTTCCGGTCTTCGAAAGGGCCGAAAAGCAAAGGCAATGGGAATATGAGTAGGCGGGGCACACACGATGAATAAAATCATTCTGGCCGATTCGCAGGCGATCTTCCGCGCGGGCACCGCCAAGGTGCTAGCGATGGACGAAGATTTGCGCATCATCGCTCAGTGTACGGACCTGGATCGCATGTATCATGCCATCTCCACTTTTCCGGGATCCATCGTTTTATTCGCGGCATCGATGCGCCCGGAATTTGCACGCCTGCGGTTGTTGCTTGAGACCACGAGCAGCCGCGGAATCGTCATTGCCGAGAACAGCGAAACACCCGCCACCTACTTGCAGATGGGCTTCCACGGCGTGGTCTTTCGCAGTGTGACCGGCCCGGCACTGGGCGACTGCGTGCGCCGTGTGGCCGCCGGAGAAACCTGGCTTCCACCTCAGGTCATGCCACCCGATGTGCATGAGGACGATATGGTGGGCACCCGCGTTCGCGATCGGCTCACCCCCAAGGAGATGCGGATTGTGGCCCTCATCGTGCAAGGCTGCAAGAACCGCGAGATCGCACTCCGGCTCAAGACCACCGAGCAGGTCATCAAGAATTATCTGCGCTCCATTTACGACAAGACCGGAGTCGGCGACCGGCTTGAACTTGCACTGTTCACCATTCATCACCGGGTGCTGGCCCAGGCTGCGGCAGAGGTTGGCAGTAAGATCGAGGCCGAGGAACAGGCTGAACCAAGCGCTGTCGCGTGACGGCCGTTAAAACCCGCGGCGGCTTCGACTTTTCGTTGCAGACGGTTCGCCCAGATCCCATCGCACACTGAGAAGCCTGCAATTGCAGGCGCCCGCCGGCGTGCCTATTGATTGACGCCGCTGGCCAGAAAACCGCCATCCACAGCGAGAATCTGCCCGGTAACAAAAGAAGCGCCTTCGGAGGCGAAGAAGACCGTGGCGGCGATGAGTTCTTCGGTTTTGCCGAAGCGGCCCATGGGCGTGCGCATCAGCAGCTCCTGGCCTCGTGGCGTGCTGTCGAGCAGCTTGGCGTTCAAGTCGGTGCGGAAGACACCGGGCGCGACAGCGTTCACCGTGACGCCCTTCTTGGACCACTCCACGGCCAGAGAGCGCGTGAGGGCGGCCACGCCCGCCTTGCTGGCCGCGTAAGCCGTCACCTCGTTGAGCGAGACAAAGCTGTTCAGGGAGGCGATGTTGATGATGCGCCCGTAGCCCCGCTCGAGCATTTGCCGGCCAAAGACCTGGCAGGCACGCAGCGTTCCCGTGAGATTGGTGTTGAGAATGGCATTCCATTCCTCTTCGGGAAAATCCAGCGTGGGCGCGCGCTTGATGATGCCCGCGCAATTGACCAGGATGTCCACCTTGCCAAAGGCCTCGAGGGCCGTGGCCAGCAGCTTTTCCAGCGAGCCGCGGTCGCACACATCGGCGGTTTGGCGCAGTGTCTTGCGGCCGAGAGCCTCAATGGCGCTGGCGGTTTCCTCCACCTGCTGCTGGCGGCGCGCGGCCGCGATCACATCCGCGCCGGCCTCGGCCAGGCCCAGGCTCAGCGCGCGGCCGATCCCCGTGGTGCCTCCGGTGACCACCGCGGTCTTACCTTCCAGACTAAAAAGATTGCTGCTCATACTCTCTCCCTGATTCATGAACTTGAAGTGCGCGCTTGTTTGCCGCCATCGTACGTCTCTGCTAAAAACACCGGAGCGATGTGCCGCGCAAGCAGGTTTTCAGTGACGTTTCTGGCAATCACCGCCTCGTTGAGCTCCAGCAGATCAAGGTAGCGGCGTCCCATCTGGGCGGAAATCTTGAACCCCACGTGCAGCAGCTGGCGCAGGCTGCTGTTATAGGCCGGCGCGCTCTCCACATGGCGCAGTGCGGATGTGTATTGCTCGGATGACCAGCCACGCACCTCGGCTGGCGAGGGCAACTTCGCCGGGTCAATGTCGATGACCGCTGCATAAGGTTCGCAGAGCTCCGCACGGTGGTCAAACGCCCGCGCGTAAATTTCCCTGGCCAGCGCCAGCCCGTCGCCGTCCGCCTCGGCCAGCCCAATCAGCTCTTCAAGCCAGGTGGTGCCCGCGGTCTTCAGGTGCACGCCGCAGTCGAAGCGCCGCATCGTCCGGTGAATGGCGGGATAGATGGAGAACTTGTCGCTGCCCGAATGGATGCTCAGCTTCAGATTCTGCGGCAGCCCGTATTGCTTCACCGCATGCGCGATGGCCGCCACATCCAGCACCATCTCGCGCTCAAATTGCTCCACGTCGCCCACGTAGTCCACGCCTTTGTTGAAGCGGCCGCTGAACTTGGGCGCGATGGTCTGCACGGGAATGCCTTCATCGGCGATGGCCGCCAGAATTACGAGCAGCTCCGCGGGGCTCTGCGCGCGATCGGTTTCGTCCATCGAGACTTCGGGGATGAAGTTGCCGGCGCCCTTGGCCTTCTCGATCTTGCGATAGACCTCGCCGGCTTTCTTCACGGCAGCGAGAAACTTCTGCGCGGTTCGCTTCAAGGTTTCGGTAGTGATCTCGAAGGCTTCATCCGCGCCCGCCAGCTCGATGCTGCCCTGGAGCTCTGGATGGCGCTTGACGAAGGCGTCCATCTCGGACGACGGGGCGGCTTGGCCGATCAAGTCAGCCACATCGATGGTGAAGAAGTCGCACGACGCGAGAAAGCGGCCGACGGTTTCGACTGTGATGTGATCGGCGTCGCAGTAGTAGGGCAGCTTCCAGCCGAGCGCCTGCACGCCGGCTGCGGCCGCCTCGCGCACCGAGGCCGGTTCGGAACCGATGATGTTGTGTTCACGGTTCGACTTGTTCCACACAGGAATGATTTCGACGCCCTGCGCCAGAGCCTGCACGCAGGCTTGTAGCTGCGCCTTGGCCTGGTGTGCAAAGCGGTCACCCGTGCCGACGGAATACTTAGCAAGTTTGAGGCCTTTGTCAGTCATTCATGTTCCCTGTCTCTCAGAGGCGGCTGCGATGTGCCCACAGGCCCAATCCGGGATTGGCGACGAAGAAAATCTCCTCGCCACCCACATGGTTGTACCCATGGTTGAGCTTAGCGGGATCGTAGCGGCCGAGCATGGTGGTGAGATCGCGGTATTCGTACCCCACGCTCTCCACTTCTTCGCGGCTCAGGTGGGCTGGGCACCAGACGATCCTGAAGCGGCCCTCCGACGAGGCGTGGATCAGGTGCGCGGCGGCGCTCAGGTCGCCGGCCAGATCGGCATTTTCGCGCACCGCCTGCAGCGTGGCCGGCGTGCCGCGATAGCCGTATTTGCGGATCAACGCATCGATGCCCTTGTCTTCGCCAAATTCGTGCACTCCCGGCGCCAGTATGATTAGCTCCGCGCCGTCGGCCAACGCCATGCGAGTGCGGTAGACGGCCTTGTTGCCGATCCAGGTGGAGTGAAACTCATGGGGATCGAGATAGACGACAGCCTTACGAATCGGCTCGGCAACGATTTCGAAGTTGACCTTCAGGCTCAACTCGGCGGCGCGCAGAAAGCACTCAATATCGTCGCCGATGAACAGCCCGCGCACGGCTAGCCCGCCGTCCTTTCCGCGCCCCACGACGGTCTGTACATAGACGATTGGCAAAGACCGCAGGAAGTGGTCCGCCGCGTAGTTGAGTACGTTGCGCACAGGATTTTCCGCGCGCCCCATGATGCGCTCCATTCCATAGACCGCGCCCAAGTAATGACTGCGGTTGATGCCCTCGCGCCCGCCTGTGCCGATGAGTATGTTTTTGGTGTAATTGGCCATGCCGATCACTTCGTGCGGCACCACCTGACCGATGGAGAGGATCAGGTCAAAGCCGCCGCGC
>JAKABE010000474.1 GCA_021801945.1 Acidobacteriota bacterium | reverse complement strand
CAAGATGATGGCGGCTACCCAGCCCTTCCTCTCCGGCGCCATCTCGAAAACCGTGAACCTGCCCCACGAGGCTGGCGTCGGCGACATCGCCGAAGCCTACGCAGAGAGCTGGCGCCGCGGCATCAAGGCGGTGGCCATCTACCGCGATGGTTCCAAGGGCACACAGCCGCTCAACACCAGTGCGGAAACCAAGCGCGAGCTCTCGGCTCTCGATATTGCCGGTGCGCGCGTGCTTGCTCACCTGGCTTCCGCACAGCCAGCCGCCGAAGCCGACCTGAAGACGCTCAACACGTCTGACCGGGTCGAGGTACCGGCAAAGCAGATTCTCGCGGCCGCCCAGGCTTTCCAGAACGCACTCGAGGAGATCGCCAATGCCGCGGCCGTTCCTTTGCTCACTCCCACGCCCACCATGCAGCCGCGCGAGCAGGAGCAGGACCTCAATGCCCCGCCTCGTGCCGTGCGCCATCGCCTGACGGAGGAACGTGCTTCGATTACCCACAAGTTCTCCATCGCCGGCCACGAAGGCTACATCACCGTGGGTCTCTATTCCAACGGCCAGCCCGGCGAAATCTTCATCAAGATGGCCAAGGAAGGCTCGACGGTTTCAGGCCTGATGGACGCCTTCGCCACCTCGGTTTCGCTGGCCCTGCAGCATGGAGTGCCGCTCAAGATCCTCTGCGAAAAGTTCGCGCACACGCGCTTTGAGCCAAGCGGCTGGACGCAGAACGAGCAGATCGGCTACGCGAAGAGCCTCATGGACTACATCTTTCGCTGGCTGCATCTGCGCTTCCTCTCCGGCCAGCAACTCACGCTGTTCGCCGGCCTGGCGCCCAGCGCTCCGCAGTTGCCGGCATCGCCCACCATCCTGCCCGAGACGGAGTCCGAAGAGAATCCTGACGCCCGCGAACATCTGGCTAGGCTGGCGGAAGAGGTGGCCAAGCGGCTCAGCAAAGTCAGCAGCCATCCCGCGGGCGCCGGCGGCGGAGGCATCGCCCCGGAGGCGCAGTCGTGGAAGTCGTCCGAGTCCAATGAATCTGGAATGCCGAGCCTGAAAGATCGCGGCATCTACCACGCCGCCGAAGCCATGCGCGACATGTACGAGATGGGTGACGCGCCAAGCTGCCCCACCTGCGGCGCGATCATGGTCCGTAACGGAAGTTGCTACCGCTGCATGAGTTGTGGAAGCACATCGGGATGCAGTTAGTTCCCTCTCGTGTGGAATTGCGCTTGGTTGTGGATTCACCTTGAAATTGAACGCTTGACCGAAATAGGTGAAAGAAAGTCTGCCCCATTAAAAGTTGGAAGCGGGAACGGGGATGCCACATCCGAAAGTGGTGGGGTGAGGCCATGAAGAGGAAACTCTTGGGCTTCACCCAATCGCAATGATCGTGCGCCAGCGTAGCCAGGGTGCTCCGGCGGAATCGTTCGAGTTGCCGGGCATATTCTCATGGACTACACTTAGCTCGTTCGGGTTATGGGGCCTTTATGCGTAAGGCGATGCTCATATCGCTCGCGATTTTGCTTGCCGTTCCTTCGACCTTTGCCGCGAAACGCGTGACCGTAGCGCAGTTGGATCATGTGATCGTTTCTTCGCGGAAAAAGAAGGATTCCAAGGTTGCCGAGAGCCTCAACGGCCTGCAACTCACGCAGCGGTTGAGCGCCAAACGACTGACCGCTTTTGAAGCGGCGCTTCCCGGACCCAACTCCCGCCGGGCCCTGGTGGCGCTCGCCGATCAGGCGATCTTCCTCGATCCCCCATCCGAGGAAATCTCCAATCGGCCGGCACCCGACATAGCCGAGCAGCGCGCCATCGCTGCCAAGTCCGTCGATTATGTCAAAGCCACGCTGCAACAGCTCCCCAACCTCTTTGCGCGTCGGGATACGATCCGGTATGAAGATATGCCCGCCGGTCTGCGTGCCGCCAATGTGAATGCGCTGCTTCCTTTCCAGCCGCTGCATCCGGTCAGCCGCTCCATTGCAACGGTCCTCTACCGGGATGGCCAGGAAATCGTGCAGACTGCGGCAGAGCAAGGCGGCTCAACTTCGGCAACCTCTGGCTTGAACACCTCCGGCGAATTCGGGCCTATCTTCTCCGTCGTCTACGGAGATCTGCCCAAGAGCAACCTGGCATGGAGCCACTGGGAGCAGGGCGACACCGGCTTGGAGGCAGTCTTCCATTTCGCGGTGCCCAAGGCGGCGTCGCATTATCAGGTCGAATTCTGCTGTATTCGCGGCCGGATTTTCCAGCAGTTCACCGCGTATCACGGCGAGCTTACCATCGCTCCCTCCACTGGAACCATCCTCCGCCTGACCCTGATTGCCGACCTGAACAAGAATGACCCCATCGCCCAAGCTGAACTCATGGTGGAATACGGCTCGTTTGAGCTGGGCGGAAAAACCTATTTCTGCCCGGAGAAAAGTATCTCCATCTCTGTTGCCCCGGTGCAGTGGTCCCGTCCGCCGTCGTCGCCGTTCACCGTGAATCAGACCCCTGTTTATATGAGAGGGGGGGCGGTTGTCATCAATGGTGCCGGGAGCAGACCCGATGGGCCGCTCCAGACCATGCTCAATGAAACCGTCTTCGACCACTACCATCTCTTTCGCGGCGACGTGGAGATTCTGGCGGCGAATGAGTCGCAAGGCGGCTCCACCCCAGCCCCGCCCGCAAATCCTTCCTCCGGGTCCGCCGCA
This sequence comes from Acidobacteriota bacterium, assembly GCA_021801945.1. Next base: position 158 of record JAKABE010000474.1, on the reverse strand, counting down.
TCCACCTCGGCAGGTCCCACAGAGCAGGCAACCGTCACAAACCAGAATCCTTCTCCGGCTTCATCCGCCGCGGGCACGGCAAGCACGGGCGAAGGCGCCAATCCGGCCGTCGCGGAGAGCACAGCCCCGCCTCCTGTAACGCCGCAGCCCGCTGCGTC
>JAKABE010000473.1 GCA_021801945.1 Acidobacteriota bacterium | reverse complement strand
AGCACATTCTACAAGCTGTTTCATCACCCGGCTTGCCTCAGTGCGCGCCCCGCGGAATGACTGGCTATAATCGGTCCTTGGAGCCCGTGCCATAGCAGGCGTGCTACCCCTGCATTCCGCTTGCTTGAGGCAGATCGGTGCCGAGGCGGTCGTGGTCTCTCCAAAAACGAGCAGTCATGTGCGGAACGCCCTTGGCCAGCAAGCAAAGACTCGCAAGGAGTAAGAATGAGTTACAGGTTCAGGCGCCTCCAGATTGCGGGGGGGCTGGCGCTGATCTCGTGCCTCATGCCGGGTTGCCGGCAGGACATGCACAACCAGCCCAAGATGTTCCCCTTGCGGGGATCGGAGTTCTTCGCCGATCATCGCGGCGCAAGGCAGCAGGTGCCCGGCACCGTGGCGCGCTTGCAAGGCCAAAGCGGAAGCTACTTCGAAACCGGGCTGATCCATGGGGTGGAGGGCAATGTGCTCCCCTTTCCAGCCACCTACACGGTGTTGAGGCGCGGACAGGAGCGATTTAATGTCTTCTGCGCTCCTTGCCATTCTCGAGTAGGCAATGGACAGGGCATGATCGTGGAACGCGGTTATTACCCGGCGGCCAATTTTCAGGATGATCGCTTGATTCAAGCCCCGCTGGGGCATTTCTTCTTCGTGATGACACACGGTCTGGGGGCCATGCCCAGCTACGCCGCGCAGGTGACGCCTCAGGACCGGTGGGCCATCGCCGCCTACATTCGCGCCCTGCAGCTCAGTCAGCACGCCAAACTGGCAGATGTACCCCCGGGGACGCCAGTTGCAAGCTTGGCGGATCTGCTGGCGCGGGCCGGGCGTCCGAAAACCTTCCTCGGCTCTTGGATTCCTCCTTATCAGCTTTCCGGCATCGGAGCCCAACTGCCCTCCGCCGCTGAAAAGGGAAATCCGGCGCGCGGCCAGAAGATCTACATGCGGAATTGTTCCGCATGTCACCAGGCCAACCGGGCGGGGATGCCGCCCGTCTTTCCGTCTTTGATTGGAATTGTTGATCGAGTTGGCGAGGAGAAAGTCCGCTCGGTGATCAGGACGGGAATCTCCGGAACGCCCATGCCGCCCCACCCGAACCTGAGCCATTCCGACATGGACGACTTGATCCAGTTTCTCCGCACAAAGTGAGTTCCGCGGTGGACGCAACACGAAGATGACAGCGGCTAAAGCCAAGATGCCCCTCGATCTCTAGAGCATCTCTCCCGAAGGCGCCGGGGAGCGATCCATTCCTGGCCGGCGATAAGCACCTGGAACGCCGATCCCCACAAGCCTGCGTCCGCGGTACAGCAACAGGAGAGACGCCCTAGTTGCTTTGTCCTGTGCCACCGTGGGCGCACCTGGTTTCGCTTTTGCGGTCCGGAAATCACAAAGCTGACGATGGTATTGCTCTAACCATCCGCCCGCGCGTCTGCGCCCACACCGGCAGTCTTCTGCCCGTTGGCCCACCGGTATCGCATCATCATCACAAACCAGAAGACCGCGCCGGCGACGAAAACAGCCAAGAAGAGCGGAAACACTGTCCATTGCGTCTTCACCCCCAATTCGCTGGGATGGAAATAAGGCGCTAGATAAGCTGCGCGCAGGATGTTTCTCATCGTCGCCATGCAAACGATCACCACGCCGACGATGCCTGGCACGTAGTAGGCGGCCATCCGGATATCTTCGTTTCGCAAAGCTAAAGACATGAAAAAAATCGACGCAATGGTGCCCAGAATCCCGATCAGGAAAAGCACGGCTGCCACCGGATCGCTGCCCAAGAACAACATGCGCAGGCCGCGCGGAAGGCTGACCAGAAACAGCGCGCCCTCCACCACCTGCGCCATGGTGGCGTACATGAACCCCTTGCCTCCGAACTGCAGCAGTTGCCGGGCATAAGCGCCGTCCCGCTTCCAGTTGGCCAGCGCCATAAATACCAGCAGCAATCCGCCCAATGCCACCGCCGCTACCATGAAGTGCATGTAACGCGGGAACAGCGAAGGATCTGAAAGGTTCAGGTTCCACCCCGATGGGTCGGCAAAGTACTTTTGGCCCCACCTCTGCGGCGTCTGGCTCAAGGTGATGTTGTTCGAGAGCATGAAGCCGATCAGAAAGATCAGAAGGACGCTCCCCAGCATCACAACGCCCGCTCGGCCCGGATGCTGCCCACCCTTAAACGAGACGTAATAGAAGCCGTAATACGCGACGGTGAGGCACACCAGAATCAGGAACCATGGCCAGGCCATGATCACCGACGAGGTATAAAAGAATTGCCCGTAGAGAACCTGCACGAAGAGCAGCGGAGCAATGCCCAGAGTGATGGTGGCGGGCAAAAGAACCGGCATCTTCTTGGCTAGATCGACGAATATCCGCTTGCCGGTTTCGCGATTCTTGAAGCGCCACTTGGCCGCCAGCGCCAGCACGCCGCCGCCGAGCATGAAGTTCATGGCCACAATGTGGAGGACGAAGGTGACCACCAGCAGCACTTCAAAGACCCAATAGGGCGCGGGCAGCGGGTTGGGATTGGGAGTCGGAATCAGGCTGGACTGCAGCATGGTCAATTCCCTCCTTGCGCCGCGGCGCTCGGCATCGCGCCGCGTTGCGTGTTCACCCACTCCACCAGCATGGCGCGCTCGCGGTCATTGAGTTCCAGGTCGGGCATGAGCGGGAAGAGGCTGGGCAGGCTCTTCAGAGCCTGATCGGCGGCTTGAGGATCTTTGGGCAGGTTCTGGAAGAGCGGATCCGTAGGCCGGTCCTGATGGCACATGGAGCAGTTGCGCTCGAAGACCGCTTTGCCATCCCTCGGCGGAGATGCGCCCGGTGAGATCGGCGCAAGCGAGTGCAGATAGGCCGCCAG
>JAKABE010000472.1 GCA_021801945.1 Acidobacteriota bacterium | reverse complement strand
CAGTTCACGTAATTCAGGCTGGCCCGCACCATGTGCACGATGCAGAGCTGCACCGTCGTTTTTGGATAGACCGTTTCAATGGCCTGCGGAAAACCCTTCAGCCCATCCACGCACGCGATGAAGATGTCCTTCAGCCCGCGGTTCTGCATCTCGGTCAGCACCTGCAGCCAGAACTTCGCGCCCTCATTGGCCGAGGTCCACAAACCCAGCACCTCTTTCATCCCCGCCACCGTGATGCCGATCGCCACATACACCGCCCGATTTTCTACCCGTCCATCGCTGCGCATCTTCACCACCAGCGCGTCCAGATACACCACCGGATACACCGCATCCAGAGGTCGCGATTGCCAGGCCTTGACCTCTTCGATCACCGCCTCGGTCACGTTCGAGATCAGCGCCGGCGACACCTCCACCTGGTACATCTCCTCCAGGTGGCTCTGGATCTCGTCCGCCGCGGCGGACCATACATACACAAAAGATTTGACACTACCAAAATCGAGAACATCGAACGGCTGCACACTTTGCAGTCCGGCCATGCGTTACAGCTTTCCATCCGGCACAGACACGCGATAGACAGGTTGATCCTCCGCGAGGAAGTCATGGGAGTAAATCCAGTGGCAGTCATTCGACCAGACCGGTTCATGCGCGGAACGCGCGATCGGCGTCCTCCTTGTGTGGGTCGCGGTCTCGTGGAGCACCAATTTGCTCTGGTTCAGAGGCATGGCCACGATGTAGCGCCCGTCAGGAGAGAAAACCAGCAAACTAAACACGCTGATTGTGGATCAACCTGCTTGAAGCACTACACTTGAGCAATATGTCAGGGAAGCCGGGAGAAGACGGTGGTCTCAATCGCCCCAAAGAGCGGAGTAGGCTTGTGTTCTGGGTGAGTGGGGTTTGGAGCCTGCCATTCCTGGGGATCGTGTTTTGGCTTCCCCTCGGCTCCACGTTTGCCAAGGTTTTTCTTTCGATCCTTGCCGTCCTGATTGCTCCCCTCCCCGCGCTGCTGTATGCGCATAGGCAGCGCGGCCGCCTGCTCGCCTGCGCGGCGAGTGCCGAGGAAGAGACAGCGCAACTGAAGCTCCAGTTGGAGACGGTGCGGTATCGCACATCCCGCTTGCGGGAGGAGTTGCAGGCCGCTGACCGACAGGCGCGGCTGTCGCACCAACTCACGCTTTTGGGCCAGTTCACGGCTGGCTTCATGCATGAGTTCAACAATCCGCTGGCGATTGTGGCGGGCCGCATCGAAGTGCTGCTCGACGAACGCAAAGAGGATGCCGCCCTCTGCGCCGATCTGGAGCAGATGCTCAAAGAATCTCGCTACATGGGGAACATTGCGAGTACCCTGCTCCAGGCGTTGCGACGGGAGCGCGGCGGAGAGATTTTCGATGCCTCGACCCCGCAGAAGGCCTTGGATGAAGCACTCCGGGCGCTACGGCCTTTGGCCGAAAGCCAGGGAGTGAGGCTGGTGGAGGAGATTGCGGAAGCTCCTCGCGTAGATGTGCCCGAACATGTAATCGGCGAAGTTGTCCGCGGGTTGTTGAGCAATGCGCTGCGCGCATTGGAAGGTCGGGACGAGGCCGTGATTTGGGGGCGCGTGAACCCCTAGCGCGCGGCGGGGGACAAAGTAGTCATCGGAATAGAAGACAACGGGCCGGGCGTGCCGGAAAGTATCCGGGGACACCTCTTCGAGCCGTTTATTTCGCAAAGCACCGGGCGGGAGCGGCTGGGGTTGGGGCTGTTTCTGGCGGCCAGCCTGTTGGATATGTATGATGGCCGAATCCGTTATGAACCGAGGAATGGTGGCGGTGCCAGCTTCGTGATTGAGTTGCCCCCGGCGCGATTCACCCGTGGCCAGCCATACCATTGGTTCGCCGGAGGAACGACAGAGTGAGCCGCATTCTGGTCATCGACGACGAAGCCGCGCTGGGTGAAAACATCCAGCGGATGCTGCGTTTGCCCAGCACCACGGTCTCCGCTTTTGTAGATCCCGCCAAAGGGCTGGCCGAATGCCTGGCCAATCCACCCGACCTGGTTCTGCTGGACGTACGCATGCCGGGGATGTTGGGGGAAGAAGTTTTTGCCCGGCTGCACGAAGCACATCCCGGATTGCCCATCGTTTTCCTCACCGCTTTTGGATCGGTGGAGGGCGCCGTGCTGGCGATGCGCAACGGAGCCTTCGACTATCTGCAGAAGCCTTTCAAGCGCGAGGATCTGCTGCTGGTGGTGAAACGGGTTCTGTCTCATGCCGCGCTGAAGCACGAAGTCGAAACGCTGAAAGACCGTCTCGAATCACTGGGCGAGGCGGATGCAGCGCAGAGCCGCAGCGCCGCAATGCTGGATCAGATGGACAGATGCCGCAGGGCTGCGGCTACAGATGCAACGGTCATGATCCTTGGGGAGAGCGGCACAGGCAAGGAAGTCATGGCGCGGTTCATTCACAACCAGAGTCGGCGCAAGGACGGCCCATTCGTTCCGGTCGAATGTAGCGCCATGCCAGGATCGCTCATCGAGAGCGAACTATTCGGCTATGAGCGCGGCGCGTTTACTGGAGCGGAGCGCACCAAGAAGGGCCTGATCGAATCTGCAGACGGCGGCACGCTGTTTCTGGACGAAATCGGAGACCTGGGAGTCGAACTGCAAACGCGCCTGTTTCGCTTTGTTGAGGAGCGTGTCCTGCGGCGGCTGGGCGGGCTGACGCCGGTGCGCGTGGAATGTCGCATCCTGTGCGCCACCAACCAGGATTTGATGGCCAAGATCAAGGCTGGAACTTTTCGCGAGGAACTCTATTACCGTCTGAGCGTGGTCACGGTGAAGCTGCCGCCCTTGCGGGAACGGCCAGAGGACATCCAACACCTGGCGCGCTTTTTCCTGGAAC
>JAKABE010000471.1 GCA_021801945.1 Acidobacteriota bacterium | reverse complement strand
AAAGAATTGTAACGGAAGGAACGAGGGTTGAACATTCGACGGGCGCGGCGTCAGGGTAGCCGCCGAGCTCGCCTTGTTGAGTCGCCCTCTTCGGCGACCCGGCCAAACGGTTACAGGAACAGTCCGGGAGGGTACAATAGCCCGTGCTGCCGGGGCCTGCCCCGAGCGGGCCGGAAGGGATGGCAGATGTATTCCAGCCTGTCGATCGAGAATTTCCGGGGTATCCAGTCGTTGCGGATAGATAGTTTGCAGCGAATCAACCTTGTCGTGGGGCGCAATAATGCCGGTAAGACATCCCTGCTCGAAGCCGCGATACTGCTTGGGGGGGGGGGCAATAGCCCCAATGTCGCTCTCTCACTCGGCCAGACTCGCGGACAACTCCTTCAAGGAAGCGATGAGATCTGGCGGGCATTGTTTCGGCAAATGGCGCCCGAGCATCCCGTGCGTATCTCCGGGATACGTGGCGGCCAAGAGTGCGCCGTCACGATTGAGGGGCTGGCGTACGATGCGACCCCGGTTGCCGGCGAGGCGGGCGTCCAGGTTCCCGTGCCGATCGCAACCCTGCGGGAAGATTCCGAAATCGGAAGGCTCCGATTTGTCCATCACATGGCGGACGGAAGGAAACTGGAGACTATGGTGACCCGGGACCCGAACTCCGGAGGTATTAGAGTGTCGTCGTTGGTCGAAAGGCCTGCTATCATTCCGACGGTCCTGGTTCCGGCCAGCTGGCCGGTGACCCTTGAGGCGGCGCGTGAGTTCAGCGCCTTGCGGGAAAGCAGGCGCGAGGCGGATGTGGTCCGAGCTCTTCAGTCGATCGATCCACGTATCAAGCGTGTTGAGGTGCTCCTTAAGGGGATGGTTCCGACCCTCCACCTCGATTTGGGTTTAGGGAGGTTGCTGCCGCTGGCGGTTGCGGGAGCGGGAGTAGTGCGGCTGTTCATGATCGCGCTAAAATTCGCGATCGTTCGCGGCGGCCTGCTTCTGGTCGACGAGATTGAGAATGGCTTGCACCATTCGGTCATAGACGAACTTTGGAAGTTTGTGGCGAACCAAGCTGAGGCCTTCGACGTCCAGGTAATCGCGACCACACACAGCGACGAAATGATGCGGTCCGCGGCGCGGTGCCAACGAGCACGGTCAGAACCACTGGGCCTTTTCCGGCTGGACCTGGTCCACGGCGAGCACCGGGCGGCTTGCTACAACGATGAGGCGCTGCAGGCGGTGCTCGAGTCGAATTTCGAGGTGCGCGCATGAGCACCGATGAGACCGCCCCCGCTCCGGTCGCCGAAGAGGGCGACTCGACAAGGCGAGCTGGCTACACGAAAACCCCGAAATTCAAAATTGAGAAGACCAAGCTGCTCCTCGTGGAGGGCAAGGACGAGGACCTGTTTTTCACCTCCGCCCTGGAGAAGCACCTGGGAATCGGTTCTATCCAGGTACTCCCGCTCGCGGGAAAGGAGCAGTTGAGCCGCAATCTCGCGGCGCTGAAAAGAGATCCGAAGTTTGTGGAAGTGACGTCCCTGGCGGTGATCCGAGACGCGGACACCGCGGCGGACGCGGCGTTCCAATCCGTCTGCGGCGCGCTCCGGCGCCACGACTTTATGCCGCCAGACGCGCACGCCGCCTTCTCATCGGGCTGGCCGCGGGCGGGCATCTTCATCATGCCCGACGGCCAAAGGAACGGAATGCTGGAGACACTTTGCATGGATTCGGTTGCCGGGAGCGTTGAAGCAGGCTGTCTGCGCTGCTATTTCAACTGCCTGGGCGCGCGAGGCGTGATTCCACGGCCATTCGACAAGGCCCGGGCGCAGGCGTGGCTTGCCTCCCGCCCGCAACCGGATAAGCGCGTTGGTGAGGCGGCCGCCGCCGGCTACTGGCCCTTCAACAATGCTGCATTCGATTCGCTCTGGAACTTCATCCGCTCGACGTAGGATGCACCAACCGTTCCCTGTCATCGCTCTGGCCAATTGCGAAGCCGCGCGCGGCTTTTACGCATACGCCCCGCCGCCCTTGGGACCATGGCGCTGGCGTCGCTCCGCCGCCACCCGGGCCGCATAGCCACTCTGGCGATGCGCTTCGAGGGGATCCAGGGGCAGATGATGTCGTCGTCGCCACTGGCTTAAGGCCGGCCGCACATCGGTTAGAAAGGCGTCGCGCACCAGATTTTCGCTGCGCACCAGGTCTTCATTTTTCTGGGCCGCGGCCAGGGCCGGACGATCCACCAAGGCGGCCTTCAAATAAAGCTGCTGAGCCATATCCACGGTCTGGATCATCGCCTCAATCTTGGGCTTGAGATTATGGCTCTGATCGACCATATAGGCGATTTTCGGCGTGCGGCCTGTACGAAAACGGTGGTTTTCGATTTCATGGAAGATGCGGAAAATCTGGTAAGGGTCGACGGAGCCGAGGGTTAAATCATCATCGGCGTAGCGGCGATCGTTGAAATGGAACCCGCCGAGCATATTTTCATCCAGCAGCCAGGCGACGATTTGTTCAATATTCACCCCCTGGTAATGATGCCCCGTATCGACCAACACCTTGGCCCGGGGGCCGGCGGCGCGGGCCAGCAGCAGGGCCATGCCCCAATCGGCGATATCGGTGGCGTAGAAGGCCGGCTCAAACGGTTTATATTCCAACAGCATGGTCATATTCGTGGGCAGTGCGGCATGGGTCTGGCGCAAGGCAGCGACCATCCATTTCTTGCGTTCAATAAGGTCCGCCTGGCCAACATAGTTCGTGCCGTCGGCAAACCACAACGACAGGAAGCGACTGCCGGTGGCGCGGCCGATGCGAATCGAGTCCAGGATGTGATCCAGCGCCTTTTTGCGGATCGGCGCCGAGCGATTCGTGAGGCTGCCCCATTTGTATTGCTGGTCCTGAAA
>JAKABE010000470.1 GCA_021801945.1 Acidobacteriota bacterium | reverse complement strand
GCGGGCAAAGCGGGGTTCGTTGCCGGGCGCATCGGCAATAGGCGGGTGGCCCAACCGCGCCAGCTCTTGGTTGATGCGCGCGGGCATGTTGAGTTCAAGCATCAGCTGTTCGGCGTTCACATCGATGGTTTGTCCGCCTGCGTCGCATACCGCAGCCTTTTGGACGAGTTCTTCAATCGTCCAGCCTCTCCCCTGCGCGGCCCAGCCGTCCATGCACTGCTTGAGCACCCACATGCCGTTGATGAGGGTGTGGAGACAGAGGCCGCCAGTTGCGGCGCCCAGATTGGTGTAGCCGGCCTCGAACGCCTCCTGCGTGGTGACGGGGGCCGAACAGACGGTTCCCATCAGGGACCAGGTGCCCGTGCAGAGGTAAGAGGTGGAGCCCAGATCGGCAGGGATGCCGGCGATGGCGCTGGCGGTGTCGTGCGTGGCGGGGGCAACAACCTGCGTATGCCGGAAGGCGTCGAGAGAGGCGAGCGGGCCTTGGAGCGGACCCAGAAGAGTGCCGGCGGCGACAAGAGGCGGTGCGGCTTCAAGGGGCAGGCCAAATTCGCGGAAGACCTCCGCGTCCCAGTCACGAGTTTCGAGATTGATCAGGCCGGTATGGCTGGCGTTGGTGTATTCCGCCACGCGGCGGCCGCTGAGCCAGTAGAGCACGTACTCGGGAAACATGACCCACGGGGCACGTGCATCGATGCCCGAGGCGGGATCGGCCATCAATTGGTAGACGGTGTTGATGCGCAGCGGGAGGGCCCCGGTGCGCCGGTAGAGTTCGTATGGGGGACGGATGCCGTCGGCGGCTTGCTTGGTGGCGACGGTGCGTTCGTCGCGATAACAGAAGGGCTCGCACAGCATTTCGCCGCCGGGAGCCAGACGCACGTAATCGACCGACCAGCTATCGACTGCAATTGAACCGATGCCTTCCGGTGCGGCTGCGGCGGCTTTGCGCAGACCTTGTTCGAGGCCTGCAAGGATGCTCTTCAGGGGCCAGAAGAGGAAATCGCCGCGGCGCACAGGGCCGTTGGGAATGCGATGGATCAGTTGGATGTGGGGCTCACCGCCGAGGAAGCGGAGCAGGGATACGCGGCAGCTCTCCGCTCCCAGGTCGATGGCAATACGGGCTGATTCCTGCAACGGCAATTCGTCCTCCGTAATCGCACTCATTCTAAAGCAGTCAACGGAGGTGGGCGGCAGCGGAAGTTCCGCCTTAACCCGAGAGATTGTTTTTGGGGGGAAAATATGGATGCGGATCGCCTCGGTACACTGGCAGCATGGGCCTGCATTTGTACGCCGCGACCACCAGCCAGGGCAAGCTTAGGGATTTCCGCACCGCGGCGGCTGCGTTTCGGGTTTCGATTGAGCCACTGCCGATCCTGGGCAAGATTCCGCCCCCCGAGGAGAACGGCACCACTTTTGCCGCCAATGCCGCGCTGAAGGCGATCTACTACTCCAGATTTGCCCCCGACAAAATGGTGCTGGCCGACGATTCCGGCCTCGAGGTCGAGGCGCTCTCCAGCGCGCCAGGCGTGCGCTCGGCGCGGTTTGCCGCCGATGCGGGCCTTGTGGATTCGCCCGACGCCAACGACAACACCGACGTATGGAACAACATGTTGCTTCTGCAGAAACTGGCCGGAGTCCCGGCGCCACTGCGCACCGCGCGGTACCACTGCGTGCTGGCCTGCGCTTACAACGGGGCGCTCTACCAGACTGCCGATGGCACCGTGGAGGGCTCGATTCTGGAAGCTCCGCGGGGTACAGGCGGCTTCGGCTACGATCCGTTGTTCTATTTGCCGGAACTGGACAAGACGATGGCGGAGATCGACCTGGAGACCAAATTGAGCCTGAGCCATCGCGGACGGGCCATCCAGGCGCTTCTGCCGCTGCTGGGGTGAAAACCGTCCCGCAATTCTGTCCAAAACTTCAACTGCCGCACGCCTCGCCTTGACGGTGATAGCTCCGGGGTCGAATAATCCATAAGAAACAAGCAAGGATAATCCCGTCTCTCAGTTTGGAATTGTAATTTTTCTGGAAGCCGGAGCTGGCACATGCTTCGGGTCCTTAGGAGCCTTAAACCGTCATGGCAACTGCTCAAGCCCCTGCAACGCCCCAGGTAAGCGGTGGCGTGCAGCCTCTCCGCGCGGGTGAGGGAAACAGTTTCATCTGGCGCAAGCTGCACTCGCTGCTCGGCATCATCCCCATCGGCGCATTCCTGATCGAGCATCTGATCTCGAATTTTGAGGCTGTCAAGGGTCCGGTCGCCTACGGCCAGCAGGTCTACTTTCTCAACCACCTGCCGCTGGTGCGGGCTTTGGAGTGGGTATTCATCTTCATTCCCATCCTGTATCACGGCATCTACGGCATCTACATCTGGCTGCGCGGCAAAGCCAACGTGGTGTACTACCCTTGGGCCGGTAACTGGCTCTATGTCACCCAGCGCTACACTGGCCTGCTGGCTGTCCTCTATATCGGCTACCACGTGGCGACGCAGCGCTTTATGGGCGTGGATCTGCCCAACCACCCGGCGGCGGCGTTCTGGAAGGTGCAGCACGAGCTCTCGAATCCGCTGATCCTGGCGTTTTACGTGATCGCGATGTTCGCCATCTGCTTTCACTTCGCGTACGGCGTGTGGCTGTTCGCGGCCAAGTGGGGCATCACGCCGGGCGAGCGGGCGCGGCGGCGCTTCGGCTGGGTCTGCGGCGTGGCGGGTCTCATCCTGCTGGGCATGGGCCTGGCCAGCATCCTCGCCTTCATCGGCAACAAGTACGCCAACGCGCCGGAATATCCCTCTCTGAGCGAACAGAGCTCGATTCGCAGCCTGCAGAATCCGCGCTGCGATCTTCGCCAGGAAACGCTCGCGGTCAGGGTGAGCGGCTCGTCGGCTGGCT
>JAKABE010000469.1 GCA_021801945.1 Acidobacteriota bacterium | reverse complement strand
CGATCGATCAAGACGAACAACCCGCTGGAGCGGCTGATGCGGGAGATCCGCCGACGAACACGAGTGGTGGGTGCATTTCCTGACGGCCACTCGGCGCTGATGCTGGTGGCCGCTCGCCTGCGGCATGTTGCCTCAACCAAATGGGGTACTAAACGGTATCTGCAGATGAACAGACTGGCCGAAGTCCTGGCCATTGCATGATTGGCTTTGCCTCTGGCCCCATGGGGCCAGAGGCAAACAACCTCAACCCAACAACCTTCCTCAACTACACGGAAGATCGAAAGATCGCGGTAGGAACGCAGGTTACCCAGCGCCCCCCGCACAGATCCGAGCGGGCCCAATTAAGGCACTCGGCTCCCACCTCGGGTGCTTGACGGCGAAGCGGTCGCTTGGCCAAGGATGAAGGATACGCGGACGCGGGAGAAATGCATCGGCCAACTGAGCTGCGCGCTTCCAGGTGGTCAGGTCTTTCTGGCTGCGCCGCCGAAGCGATCGCCGCCAGAGATCAGCCACATGATGGTGGAACGAAGCCAGTGCATGACTGTTGGTCGGCACAGCGTGATAGGCAAAGAAGCCACTCACGACCTGCCGCAGCCATTTCCCTTGTTCCGGAATAGGCTGATGCCTCCGCTGCCGCAACTCCTCCTTGATCTCCTTAAGTTTCGCCCGGATGCGGTCCCGTCGGGACTTCCTGCAGAGCAGGAATTTACCCTGCTTCGACTTGCCGCAGATAAAAGTGAAACCCAGAAAATCGAAGGTCTCCGGCTTACCAAGCCCGCGCTCTGCACGCTGTTGCGCCGCATAGCGACCGAACTGGATCAGCCGGGTCTTTTCAGGATGAAGCGTCAGCGAAAACTCCTGTAGCCGCTCGCGCATCGCGTCCCGGAATCGGCGGGCATCGCTCTGGTGTTGGAAGCCGAGCACGATGTCATCGGCATAACGCACACAGACCATATCCCCGGTAGCCTCTCGCCGTCGCCAGCGTTCGGCCCATAGATCGAAGGCATAGTGAAGATAAACGTTGGCCAGCAACGGTGAGATCACCGATCCTTGCCCCGTTCCCATATCGCTCACCTTGACCTCTCCGTCCTCCAGTACCCCCGCCTTGAGCCACTTCTGAATCAGGCGGAGGATGCGCGAGTCCTTGATCCGGTGTTCCAGAAATCGGCCAAGCCATTTCTGACTGACCGAGTCGAAGAATTTCTGGATATCCGCATCAAGGATATAGTTCACCTTAGTGCCGGTAATCCCAACCACCAGCGCATCCAGCGCATCATGCTGACTGCGTTTTGGCCGGAAGCCATACGAGAAACCCAGAAAATCTTCCTCGTATACGGCGTTCAGCACCGCGACGACCGCACGCTGGACGATCTTGTCTTCCAGCGCCGCGATAGCCAACGGCCGCTGCCGTCCGTCCGGCTTCGAGATATACCGTCGTCGCGACGGTAGTGCCCGATATGCTCCCCGGTGAACCCGGCTATGCAGACCCGTAAGGTTGCCATCGAGGTTCGCTCCGTAGTCACTCCACGTCAATCCATCCACACCCGGCGCAGCCTTCCTCTTGAGTTCGAAGTAGGCCACCCGGAGCAAGTCGATGTTGATATGGTGCAGAAGCGCGGTGAACTGTTCCTTCTTCCTTGTCCTTGCTGCTTGCCGTATGCGCTCCAGCGCCTGGGACACGCTTACCCGGTCCTGTGCCCGGCACGTGCTTTGCTGGCCCGCATTTCCCTCGGCCCCCACCCTTGGCTCCATCCGCTCCGCCGCCGGCGGACCGGCCTTGTTCGCGGACTTCCTCGCTACTATGGTGGAGTCTGACTTCCCATGTCCGTGCATCACCGGTTACGGCTCCTCGCCTTCACGGTGCGGACCAGCATAACTTCTCTGTTGGCCGGACGTGGGATCTCCCGGTTCCCGCGCAAAGAGCTTCTCCACATGCCAGGTTCTACGACCACGCCGGGCCAGCGAGATACTCGCGATTTCCGCATCTCGCCGTGTTGCCTTCCGCCTTCGCAACAGCGTCGGCAGCCGAACTCTATTCTTACGCGGCTCAATGGCTGGCCTATGAACTCCCCTGCCGACGCTTCGCCTTCATCCTCGCGGATGACGACGCACGGCTCAGGGCCGATGCGGTTCGCTACTCCTTCATCGTGTCGGACTTTCACCAACTACTCCTTGCCGGTCTCCCGGCGCTCTGCGAAAAACTCTGGACACTACCGACCGTGGCCGATTGCCGGCGCGCCCGCTCAGGTCGCAGCAGATGACCATCCTGCCGTCAGGCGAAAACACGTTCAGCGCCTGGCGTTGTCTGAGGGTGTATTGGAGGGATTTGCGCGCGATCCCCGACGCGTTCCTTTCCCGCATCCATGATCTTTCGCGACGCATGAGCTCAGCAGGCTGCCCGGACGAACTACCATCTCATCGACCAACGCTGCCTCGCGTACTTTCGAACCACACGGCATGGCTTTCAGTCACCCTTCATGCGGGCACCCAACTGGTAGTGTCGTAGACAGCGTCTTGGCTTGCCTTGAGCCGAGAATTTCAGGATGACACCCGAAGCTGATTGGGGCTCTACTTCCGGCGCTCCACCCCCTGACGACTTGCTGGCGCCCGGATATCAAACATCCCTGCCAACGCGGAGCTGCAATCCCAGGAATACAAACCATCGCTTGGCGTAATGGGCAAAGGTGTCATCTGATTATCCCAATCATTCCACATCACGCTCCGCAGATTCTTCAACTCCCATGCGGCTTGCAGGTTGGCATCCGCCCACGCTCGCGTAGCAGCGTTTAGGGCGCCGTGCGACAATGCAAAGCCTACCCCTCTTAAGGCGACCCCATTGTAGCCGGCGTCGTTGCGCCCGCCCTGCTTATAGTTCGGAAGAATATTATAGGATACCCCGTACATCGTATAAGTGCCAGCATATGGATA
>JAKABE010000468.1 GCA_021801945.1 Acidobacteriota bacterium | reverse complement strand
GCATTGTTTGCAGCGTGTCCTGCCGTTTCGGTGGTTAACGTGGCCGACGGGCTGGAACGTATAGAGAGCGTGGTGGACCAGATCACGTTGGTGGTGCGGCTGCTTGCGGGTTTTTCGGTCCTGGCCGGGCTGACAATTTTGGCTTCGAGCATTGCCAGTACGCGCTTCAAAAGGATGCGCGAGGCGGTGGTACTGAAGACGCTTGGAGCGACACGCATGAGGATCGTGCGCACATTCAGCATCGAATTCAGTGTGCTGGGCCTGCTGGCCGGCGTGGTGGGGGTGGTATTTGCCAACCTGCTGGCGCGTGTGCTGCTGCACAGATTCGATGTGGCCTTTCACATTGAATGGGCGCCTGCACTGATTGCATTGGCGGGGACGGCGGCGCTGGCCACTGCTACGGGGTGGCTGGCGAGTTACCGGATTCTTGGGCTTCGGCCGCTGGAAGTATTGCGCGAGGAGTGAGCGGCGCGCCTATGCGCGGCCATCTGGTGCGGATTATGAAGCCGGGTCTCCGGATGCTGGTCCACGCCGGAGACCCGCAGAAGCAAGGAGGCGCGCTTCATTTGCGCCGCCCCTTCGGTTTGGGTGAGCGCCTGGCGACGTAGGACTGTATAAACTCCAACAGTACGTCGGTCATATTTTTGCCCTCGGCGGCGGTGACCGCTTTGAAGCTGTTGTGCAGATCGACAGGCACGTTGAGATTCATGCGCTTAACTTCCTCGTTGTTGACGGTGATGATCTGACTCACCTCCTTTCTCTCCATAGGTAAGTCTATCTGGTTATGAGTACAGGCGCCAGAGGTGTCCGGCCCGGATAGGTGGGCAGGCGGTCTTTCCAGATCAGAACCAGGGCACGGGAGTCTTTTACCGGGGTCCCCCGCAAATCGATCACTCCTTGCCGCTTCTATGGGCGTGAGTTAGTTGAGTTCGCCGCGGCTTCGCGGCATGATCCGGTAGTCGCTGGAGTACAAGGCGGCAGGGGCTGAGCCCCGATTCTCAAGATTGCGGACTTCCCGGCACAGTGGAAAGACCAGATGGTTTCTCTCCCTTCGGATGGGCCGCAGGCCCATGGAGACACGGCTAAAGTCATACCGTGACAGGAAACAAGGGCGGCAAGTTGGCGCGGTCAAGCCGGATGGCGAGTTGGCAGGTTGACCATTCCGCATACACCAGTTTTATTCATCGCAGGTAGGATACGCCAGTGCGGGACTGTTACAGGACCCCGCTCGTATCGAGTCTTCCAGCAACCTGTGAAGCCGCTCGTTGACGACCGAAGTTGTGGGGTATCGGCAGCACCACGTCCATGCCTTTCGATGGGTGTTTTATCCTGTCAGGAGGAATGCTCGCGCTTCTCTGTGTCCCTGGATTTTTCCCCGGCATAGAGCAGGGAACTCGCGATTTGACAGCATTCCTTCCTGCTCGTTCTGGTATCGGAATCTCATTGCAAGAAAAGATCATTTAGGGAGCGCGTATGGCGCAGTCGACCGCGGCCGCTTCTGCGAAACCGCGGGACGCCGACAGCGAATTTCATTTCGATGAGACGTGGAAACCGCGGTTCAATCCGTGGGTCATCGCCTTTACCGTGACGCTGGCGACCTTTATGGAGGCGCTCGATTCCTCCATTGCCAACGTGGCCCTGCCGCACATTGCCGGGTCGCTTGGCGCAAGTTACGACGAGGCCACCTGGATTCTGACCTCTTATCTGGTCTCGAACGCCATCGTTCTGCCCATCAGCGGCTGGATCGCCAACCGCATCGGCCGCAAGCGGTTCTACATGAGCTGTGTCGCCGCTTTTACCATTTTTTCTTTCTGTTGCGGCCTCACCGACTCGCTGACTCTGCTGATTATCTTCCGCATCTGCCAGGGAGCGGCCGGCGGCGGACTGCAGCCTAGCGAGCGCGCCATCCTGGCCGATACCTTCGCTCCCGAAAAACGCAGCGTTGCCTTCGCCATTTACGGGATGGCTGTCGTCGTGGCGCCCGCCATCGGGCCGACCATCGGCGGCTGGATCACCGACAACTATACCTGGCGCTGGATCTTCTTTCTCAATATCCCCGTGGGCATTCTCTCCATCATTCTGACCAGCCGCATCGTGGAAGATCCGCCCTACCTGAAGCGCATCCGCAAGAAACTCGGCGGTGTCGACGGCATCGGTCTTGGCTTGCTTGCCGTCACGATCGGCGCTTTCCAGATCATGCTCGACAAAGGGCAGGAGAAAGACTGGTTCGGCTCGCACCTGATCGTCGGCTGTGCCTTTCTCGCAGGCATTGGCTGCATTGCTTTTCTATGGCGCGAGCTGACAACTGCGCACCCGATTATCGACCTCTCGCTTTACCGCAGCCGCAACTTCAGCATGACCCAACTCGTCATGCTCGTAATCGGCGCTTCGCTTTACGCCACGACGGTGATGATTCCGCAGTTTTTGCAGGAGATCATGGGCTACACCGCGACCGAGGCGGGAATGGTACTATCGCTCGGCGGCCTGGTGTTGATCGTGATTCTGCCCATCGTGGGATTCATTGGGCAAAAGGTCGATCCGCGCGCCATGATCTGCTTCGGATTCGCTTGGGTCAGTTTCGGTATCTGGCGCATCTCCAGCCTCGACCTGAGCATCAGTTTCTGGGACGCGGCCAGTTGGCGCGTGATCATGGTGATCGGCATGCCGTTCCTCTTCGTGCCGATCAGCGTCATGTCCTATGTTGGCGTGCCGCAGGAGAAAAACAACGAGGTTTCCGGGCTGACTGCGCTTGCACGGAACATCGGAGGCAGCGTCGGAATCTCCTTCATCAGCACCATGCTGGTGCGCCGCGCGCAGGTGCATCAGAATTATCTCGCCGCGCATGTCTATCCCGGTGCAGCCAACTATCGCATGCTCTATGCCGGATTCGACGGGATGCTGCACACGAAGGGCTACTCCCGGGCTGGAGCTGTCAGCGGTTC
>JAKABE010000467.1 GCA_021801945.1 Acidobacteriota bacterium | reverse complement strand
TTCCGATCTGCGAATGGCGGAGGCGCCGGCCGTCCTCGTTTCCGGCAGCGACCAAAGGGGCTACATCTACGGGCTGCTTGAGCTTGCCGAGCGAGTCCGGTTTGGCTCCGAACCAGCCCTTGGGTTGCATCTGACCGGCCCCGAAGAGGACCATCCTGCCAACGAGGCCAGAAGTGTCGGTCGCTATTTCTGCAGTGAGATTGAAGACAAGCCGTGGTTCTATGACCGGGATTTTTGGCCCGGCTATCTGGATTTGCTCATCGCCAGCCGGTTCAACCGCTTTTGCCTGGCATTCGGTCTTGGATACGACTTTCCCCGCGGTGTGACAGGCGACTATTTCCACTTTCCTTATCCCTATCTGGTCAATGTGCCGGGATTCAGCGGCGTGCGCGTGATTCAACTGGCGACTCCCGAGGGGAAGCCGCTTCCGGATCCGCGTCCACTGAGCGAGGCGGAACGGGCAAAAAACCTGGCGTCGCTCAAGTTCATCGCCGCCGAGACCGCCGCGCGCGGCCTGCACTTCCAGTTGGGCATCTGGACCCATGCATACCAATGGACGGATAGCCCTCATGCGTATCATCGCATCGAGGGGCTGACACCGGAGACTCACGCCCCCTATTGCCGCGCCGCGCTAGCGATGATTTTGAAGGAGTGCCCACAGATCAAGGGACTCACCCTGCGCGTGCATGGAGAGAGCGGAATTCCGGAGGGCGACTACTCGTTCTGGAGGACACTTTTTGAAGCTATCACCGGGTGCGGCCGAACAATCGAGATCGACATGCACGCCAAGGGCGTGAACCAGACCATGATCAATATCGCGGCGGATACCGGAATGCCGGTCAAGCTGGGAGCCAAGTATTCGGCGGAACACCAGAGTCTCGGCTACGAGCAGGCGGACATCCGTGCCCTGGAGATTCCCAAGCCCGGAGAAGAGGGAAGAGGTCCGTTCAGCTTGAGCGGCGGGTCACGTCTGTTTACCCGCTATGGCTACGCTGACTTCTACAAAGAGGGAGTCCGCTACAAGCTGTGGTACCGGCTGTGGCCTGGGACGCAGCGCCATCTGCTTTCCGCCGATCCAGAGATGGCGGCGGCTTACGGGCGAACCTCGCATTTCTGCGGCGCGGCTGGCCTGGACCTGATGGAGCCGCTGACCTTCAAGGGCCGTGAGGGCTCGGGCCTGCCGGGCAGCCGGTGCGCCTACGGGGACACGACGCTCAATCCGAAATACGATTGGGAGAAGTATATCTATTACTACCGGATGTGGGGACGGAAGCTCTACAACCCCGACGCCGATCCGGAAACCTGGCGACGGCCGCTTCGCGACGATTTCGGGCCGGGCGCCATTCCTGTGGAGACGGCGATGGCAAACGCCAGCCGGATCCTTGCCCTACTGACCTCCGCGCATCTTCCCTCGGCATCGAACCACGCCTTTTGGCCGGAGATCTATACCAACATGCCGATTGTCATCGGCAGCGAGACCTCGCCGTATTTCGACACGCCTAAGCCAAGATGCTTTGGTACCGTGAGCCCGCTCGACCCGCAGCTTTTCTCCAGCATCAATGAGCACGCAGCGGACTTGCTGGCGGACCGCCAGAACCCCAAGTATTCTCCGATTGAAGTGGCGCAATGGATGGAAGACTTTGCCGCCGCATCGAGCCGCGCGCTGGCCGAGGCGCGCAGCCGGACCACCGCGCCGGCCTCGCCCGGCTTCCGGCGCATGGAAGAAGATGTTTTGATTCAGGTGGGGCTGGGCCGCTTCTTTGGGGCCAAAATCCGGAGCGGAGTGCTGTTCGAGATTTTCCAGCAAACAACGGACCCGCGCGCTGGCGCTCTAGCCCTGACCCAGTACAAGGCAGCCCGCAAGGCATGGGCAACGATGGCCACCCGCGCCGCCACCGTCTACGTCCACGACATCACCTATGGGCGCATCCCCATGCGCCGAGGGGATTGGAGCGACCGAATCCCAGCCATCGACACGGACCTCGCCGCCATGGCGGAGAAGGTGAAAGCCGCACCGGCGTCTGCACAAGCGCAGCCGCATCTAGAGCGGGTAATCGCTGCGGCCACCGGCAGGCCTGTCCGGCGAAGCGTTCCTTGCGCGCATACGCCGCCCCCAGCCTTCGATCCGGGCGAGGCGCTGGCCCTGCGGTTGCGGGCTCCCCGGCCACCTGCTGAGAATGCGCCAGCGTCGGCGCATCTTTACTATCGGCATGTGGACCAGGCGGAGCGGTGGTCGCGAATGGAGATGCGATCCGTTCAAGACGGCTTTGCAGCTGCCATCCCCGCCGACTACACGCAGTCTCCCTTCCCTTTGGAGTATTACTTTGAGTTGCAGAGCAAAGACGGCGCGGTATGGCTCTATCCAGCGTTCAACTCCACTCTCTCGAACCAGCCCTATTACGCAATTTCAAAGAGGCTCACCTAAAGGTGGCGGCCAGTGAGGAGTGATAGAACTCGGCATTCCGGTTGCTGTACTGTCCGCATCAAGCACTGCGGATAATGCAAGTTCTAAGAGCAAGAACGCCCGCTTCCGTCCAGGGAAATCAGCCGCCCAGCCGGGCAAACACCCACCACACTCTTGGCGACGCACGATGGACAGAACTGGATCACGGCGCGGCTGCGCATAGCTGAAGGGTGCGCCATCGAATAACGTGCGAATGTGGATCTTGGTGGAAATGTTTCCTATTCCGAAGACCGTCTGGCAACTCGAAGTGCGCCAGCGGCTTCAGTCACCGCTACAGCGTTTTTCGATTCTGCTCTTTACGGGAGCCGTGCGGTTAAGTGGCTCTTTCTCAAGAAGAATCGAACTTGCACGATGTTGCATTGTCACCAAATGAAGGGTAGTTGGGTAGCTGCCTTAGTACAGTGACTACTACCTGTTGTGTTTTTGTGTAGGCAGGACTGCTCTTGAGGGTCGGTAACGCGTAGGTTTCGTGACCACGGCG
>JAKABE010000466.1 GCA_021801945.1 Acidobacteriota bacterium | reverse complement strand
GCCATACGCCTTGACCCCTCTTCAAAAACAAAAGAAGTTCCGCTTGGTGTCCTTAAGCGAACCTCCCTTTGTTTTACCGATCGTGGTGGGCGTTACCGGCCATCGGGATATCCTGCCCGCGTCCCTACTCGCCGTGCAGAATGGGGTGCGCGCCACACTCTCTGCGCTCCGGGCTAACCTTGGTCCGAGCCTTGTGCTGATGACGGCGTTAGCGGAAGGCGCGGATCAGCTGGTGGCGGAGATCGCGCGAGAACTCGACATCCGGATGATCGCCGTGAGCCCGATGCCGCTGGAGCTGTACCGCCGGACGATGGATACAGCCGAGGGAGCGGCTGCGCTGGACCGCTTGTGGAACGACGACCTGGTGGTGGAGCGTCTCGAACTGCCCTTGGTGGGGGCTTGCGAGCCGGCGCAACAAGACGCAGCTCAGTATGAGCAGCTCAGCCTCCTTTTGTCCCGGCAGAGTCACATTTTGCTTGCCTTGTGGAATGGCTACGACGCGGAACCCCGCGCGGGGCGGGCCGGGTTGGAGCGTCGCATGCGCGGCGGCTCCTCCCATGTCGTCGCCATGCGGCAGATGGGCGAACGCGGGGAGGTGATGCCGGCTACGATCGCGAACAGCAAGCTGTTTTCCGGCCTGCCGCCCCGGCTGGAGATTGCCCGCAGCGGCCCCATTCTGCACGTCGTGACGCCGAGACTGCGGGACAGGGGAGATGCATGCCAGGATGCCGAAGGCAAGCCTCAGGTGCCGGGCACACTGTTGTGGTGGTCCGATATGCCGCCACGGGGACCCCACCGTCGATCGAGATGGCTGCATGACCTTCTCTGGCCAGAACAGCCGGAGACGGTGTATACTCACGTGAAGGCACCTAGTTGGCGCGTGGTTACCGCTGCCCGCTTACCCGCCGAGCTGCCGGTCGCGTTCGATCACATCCGGGAGGCGGCCGAACGCTTGGCACGGCGCGCGGCTACTGCCGCGGTAAAGTCGGGCAACTCCTATCTCTGTTCGGAGCAGGACTTGAGGAGTGCAGGCGATC
Organism: Acidobacteriota bacterium; assembly: GCA_021801945.1. Next base: position 1,908 of record JAKABE010000466.1, on the reverse strand, counting down.
CGCCTGCGCTCCGGCGGCTTCGGCACCTGTTTGACATTGCCGATGCCGATGCCAGTCACATCCAGAACCGCTTGTTCGGGACGTGGCTGCCTGGCCTACCATGGCCCACGCGGGGCAAAATCCAGATCGGCCTCCTGCTGTGGTTTGCCTTAGCGGTTCCGTTCGCTACGCTCTGCTTTGAGATGTTCACTGAGTATGGCCGGCATCTCGTGTGGCTCGAGCTATATCTCGCGGCGATTCTGGTGCCTTCGCTCGTGTATCTGCTGGTGGTCAGGCGCGGCCGGTGGCAGGGCCGCTACCAGGACCACAGGGCGTTGGCGGAAGGCTTGCGGGTGCAGTTCTTCTGGGCTGCTTCCGGGGTGCCGGCTGCAGTGTCCGACAACTATCTGCGCCACCAAACGGGAATGTTGGGCTGGATTCGCTTGGCACTGCGCGGTCCCGCGCTGGATGGGCTTGCAGCCGCTCTGACCATCCGGGTCCCAGACGCTGCGTTTGCCCAGGAACGCTGGATCAAGGATCAGTTAGCGTATTTCAAGAGGCAGGGAGACCTGCAGGAAGCTGCCAGCGTCACGCTGAAGCGACTAACGCGCATCGCAGTCGTAAGTCTGATCCTTATCGCCATCATCCTGTTGGTCCTGCAGCAGACGACTGACAGCAATGTTCCGTCTTCCCTGACCGAGCGGGCGATTGGGTTGCTAAGCGTGACGCTGGGCACCATGCCGGCGGTCGCGGCTTTCTTCGTGATTATTGCCGAAGGGAGTGCCTACGATGAGCAAGCACACGCTTACGCTCAGGCCCACGACGTATTTGCGGAGGCCGAGCGGCAGGCACGGCGATTGGGCCCAGACGATGCGGACGAATGGCGGGAACTGCTGCTTGCGCTGGGACAGGAAGCACTGACGGAGAACGCCGCCTGGATCCACGCCCATCGAGGCCGCCCGGTATCCAACAAGGTCGGATGAAGGTGAGATTGAGCTGGCCCCTGGTCCTCATCACAGGGTCCAGCTCACCGTTTTGATCCGCCGTTGACAGCGCTAAGCAGGAGGCCGAGATTGCCCTGCACCAAGGCCAGACCGCGCTGCCATGCGGTGTTGGGGCGGAAGGCCCAACGGTGTAATTTTGCACGGTAGCGGTATTGGACGCAATGTTGAGGGGCGGGTTAGCGGAGGCTTGCCGACCCTCTGCCGAGGAGGGCCTGAAGGCCGAGTTCGATGTCACTCATGCCCATGATGCGGTCGATGCTGCCCTTGCGCAGTTCATCTGCCAACGCGAGGACGGCCTCGGTCACGGTGCGGAGTTGCTGGTTTTGGCCGTCCATCCGGTTCAGTTCCCGCGTCTGGTCTGCTGAGGGTCTTGCAGTTCGCCAGCGGTTGATCTGCCGTGCGTAGATGTCCACGAATTCCAGTTGCTCGGCGTGAACCTGCTTGCTCCGGTCGATGGTGGCGTCGTCGAGCACATGCGGGCGCGTCCGAGCCCGGGTCAGCGTCTCGAGATGTATGCGCGTGTCATCCAGGGCGCCGTCGATCATGCTCGCGATCAGCGGCATTTCGCTGATCGGCTGCCAGTTCACTGGGTCGGAGTGCGGCATGATAGCTCCTTTGGCTCAGGCCATGGCGGGTTCGGGCGCCGCTTCGGCGCGTCGGCGTGGGGACTGGAAGTAGCTGCCGTTGGGGATGACGTGGGCGTGCGCGAGCGGTGACACGCGGGCCAGGTCCTCGTCCTTCACCTCGTGGCCGGCGGCGCGGAGCTGGTCGACAATGCGGGCGATGTGGACGGTGTTCCAGACCAGGACCGCGTTGGAGAGCAGGCTGAGACAGCTGGCCTTATTCATCCCCTCTTCGTAGCCGCCGGAGCGGAAGCTGCCCTGGTTGGCGAAGAACAGCGCTTTGGCAAGGATATGGCGGAACT
>JAKABE010000465.1:752-2953 GCA_021801945.1 Acidobacteriota bacterium | reverse complement strand
TGTACCGCTGCTCCATCTGTTCCAGGCGGTCAATCATGGCATTCCATGCCTTTCAGGTTTTGGATGAGTGAAGTGGAAGAGGAAAAGGCGCAGATCGAGTGTGGGCGGCGGGCGCCGCTAGAGGAGGGCCGAGATGGGCTGATGAAAGATCACTTCGCCTTCTATTTTAGCGCGAAAAAGGGCCCTTACCCCAGACTGTAAATCCCTTCCCGGAGGGTCTTCCGTTTGGCGACCACCCCGGCCCTATGGACTTGCCGGCCAATCCTCGGATGAACTCTTCTACCTCGTCCTCCAGGGTTTTGCCCATTTCGGCCGCCCTGTCGCGTGCGCGCTCGCCGATCTGATCTTCGACGGAAATACTGATGTTCATGGTCAGAGCATGTGCGGATGATGATGGCGTATCAATTGTTACGGATTGGATCAGTCCCAATTGTCTGCCGATCTGCGGGAGCCGCTCATCATACCTCTATCCCGTGACATGCTGGTTCGCCCGGGCCGTTGGTTCTATATTCCGCCGTTGGCCTGTGCCCGGCACATTGGTCATCCCGTAGGCACACGCACTGTTTTGATCCTCACCCCAAGACCATGACCATCGCGCCAACGGTGATCAGCAATCCACCGACCAGTTCCCAGCCGCTGAGCTTTTCGCCCAGCAGCACCCAGGCCAGGAGCATGACCAGGGGCACGGAAAGCTTGTCGAGTGGGGCCACGCGCGAAACCGGCCCCAACTGCAGGGCTCGGAAGTAGCAGAGCCAGGACAGGCCGGTGGCAATCCCCGAGAGGGTAAGAAAAAACACGGTGCGGCGGTCCAGAGAGCGAATTTCGCCGTGCTTGCCCAGAGCCAATGCAACGCCCCAGGTAAAGACCACCACCACGCTGGTGCGCAGCGCTGTAGCCAGGTTCGAATCCACGTGGGCCACACCCACCTTGGCGCAAAGCGCCGTAGCCGCAGCAAAGACGGCGGCAAGAACCGCCCATCCAATCCAGGTCATGGCAATCATGGTACGGCCTCGGAGTGGCTTCCGTTGATTACACTGGAAAAGTCATGCGGCAGTATATCCTGGTTACGGTCGCCGTTGTCCTGTCCGGTCTCTCCGGATGCGGCTATCACACGCTGGGTGCTGCCACCCATCTACCACCCGATGTAAAGACGCTGGCGATCCCTGTTTTCACCAACAACACGGTGTACAACGGTGCGGGGAGGGCCATAACTGCAGCGGTAATTCGCGAATTCGTAACCCGCACGAACTTCCGCGTCATTCCCGAGGCCAATCCGGATGCCGACGTGCTTCTAGACGGAACGATCTTGAAGGAAGCGGTCACGCCGCTCACCTATAACACGGCGACGCAACAGTCCTCGAGCTTCCTGATTACGATGGTGGCTTCTGTGACGCTCAAAGACCGCAACGGCAAGCTCCTCTACCAGAACAAGAATTACGTTTTCCGTCAGCAGTACGAGTCCACTACCGATCTGCCCACGTTTATTAACGAAGATCCGGCGGCCATTCAGAGGCTTTCCGGCGACTTTGCGCGTCAGCTTGTGTCCGACGTGCTGGCAGGGTTCTGACAAGCCTTCCTGTGCCGTGCGTGGCGGTCTTTTCGTTCGTTGGCAGGCTGCTGAAGAAGCTTTCAAAGCTTTTGCCCTAGCGATCTCCTTTCTTCAAGTCGGAAAGAAAGGGGGGTGGTGTGATGAGTGCCATGGATGCGCAGATGACCACACCGTTTGTCGATTTCTCGCACCGCAAGATGCTGGAGCAGGAGTGGCATCGGATGAAGCAGTGCGTGGCTGCGCTCAGTGAGGAACGGGTATGGTGGCGCCCGAACGAAGCCAGCAACAGCATCGGCAATCTGCTGCTGCACTTGAACGGCAATGTGGCGCAATGGATCGTGGCGGCGTTCAACCGCCGCGAAGATACTTGCAACCGGCTGCAGGAATTCAGTGAACGGGGGCCGGTTGCCACGACCGAATTACTGGTGAGGCTGGGCTCGACGCTTGAACAGGCCGGCGAGGCGCTGGCGCGGTTGACGCCCGCCGAGCTGCTGGCTACGTACCAGATCCAGGGTTACACGGTGAGTGGGCTCGATGCCGCTTATACAGCGGTGGAGCACTTCGGCCTGCACTATGGACAAATTGTGTACATCACCAAGCTGCTCGGTGGCGAGGACTCGGGATTTTAAAGGGAGCTAGACCGAACGGGGCG
>JAKABE010000465.1:0-742 GCA_021801945.1 Acidobacteriota bacterium | reverse complement strand
CGGGGCGGGCGCAGCCAGAAACCGGGCTGCACCCGTAAATGAGCCAGCAAAAACAGGCGACGGCTTTGCTGTGAGCGACTGGGGCTGGTGACGGTGTAGTTCTATCAGAACCTAAGTGAGGCGGCCCGCGGCGAAATGCCGCTGAGTTCGGCGGCGCGGGCTTCAGCGTAAGCCGCCGCGCCCATTAGCGCCGTGCGGCTCTCCAGGATCACGCGGACCGGAGTATTCACGAGCAATTGGCTCAGGCGGCCCTTCTCCGTGAAAGCTTTCATGAAGGTACCATCCTTCAGCTTTTCAAGGATACGTGGAGCGATGCCGCCGCCGACGTAGAGGCCGCCTAGCGCGAGAATCTTCAGTGCAAGATTGCCGGCTTCGGCGCCATACGCCGAGACAAACATATCCGTGGCCTTCTCACAGATCTCGCTGCGGGCCGCCATTGCAAGCTCTGTGATGACGGCGTTCGGATCTTCGGCGGCCATGCGCTCAGCCAGCCACGGCGGCTCCTCGAGGCCGCGCACCTCGCGCAGAAACTCGTACACGTTGGTCAGGCCCTGGCCGCTTACAACCCGCTCAAAGCTGATGCGCCCGTTGTATTTTTGGCGAAGGAAGCGCAGGAGGTCGATCTCGTCCTCGTTGCGCGGGGCAAAGTCGGCATGTCCGCCCTCGGAGGGGTAGGGGACGTAATCGCGGCCATCCCAGATCATGAAGGCTTCGCCCAGGCCGGTTCCCGCCGAGATCAGGG
>JAKABE010000464.1 GCA_021801945.1 Acidobacteriota bacterium | reverse complement strand
GCCCGTTCGCTTCAAACGGACCGGCGACCAAAAAGAGAGCACAGAAAGAAGACGATGCCTGCAAAAATCGAAGACTACGCACTGATTGGCGATTGTGAAACCGCGGCCTTGGTGGACTCCAACGGCTCTATCGACTGGCTCTGCTGGCCCGACTTCGCTTCCGGGGCCTGCTTTGCCGCACTGCTCGGATCGAAAGAGAATGGCTACTGGCAGATCGCTCCCGCGGCCACAGGATGCACCGTTTCCCGTTGCTACCGCCAGCACACGCTGATTCTCGAAACCACATTCGAGTGCCCTGGCGGCGCCATTCGTCTCATCGACTTTATGCCTGTGCGCGGCACGAACTCCGATGTGGTGCGCGTTGTGGAGGGCGTGCGCGGCAGCGTGGACGTGCGCATGGAGATGGCCCTGCGCTTCGACTACGGCCGCACCGTGCCTTGGGTGACGCGCATTGAGGGCGGAGTGCGCGCCGTTGCCGGCCCCAATCTCGCCGTGTTGCGCGCCTCGGTTCCCGTGCGCGGCAAAGACCTGAAGACCGTGGCTGAGTTCAAAGTGAACCAGGGTGACCGCGTCTGGTTCACCCTCACCTACGGCGCCTCCTACCTCGTCGACCCGGCGCGCATCGACTTCGAGCGTGCCCTTGAAGATACTGAGCACTTCTGGCTGCGGTGGAGCGAGCGGCTTAAGTATGAAGGCGATTATCGCGACGCCGTGGAGCGCTCGCTGATCAGCCTCAAGGCCATGACCTTCAAGCCCACGGGCGGCGTGGTGGCCGCGGTCACCACTTCGCTTCCTGAGGCCATCGGCGGCCCGCGCAACTGGGATTACCGCTACTGCTGGCTGCGCGACACCACCTTCACGCTGCTGGCGCTGACCAACGGCGGCTATGTGGACGAGGCCGCGGCCTGGCAGGACTGGCTGTTGCGCGCCCTGGCCGGCAGCCCCGAGCAGGTACAGATTATGTATGGCCTGAAGGGCGAGCGCCAGCTTACCGAGTGGCAAGTGGAGTGGCTCGCGGGCTATGAAAACTCGCGCCCCGTGCGCATCGGCAACGCCGCCTCGTTGCAGGTGCAGCTCGACATCTACGGCGAGATGCTCGACACCTTCTTCCACGCCCAGCACACCATGTTCCGCCACAGCGGCTACGACTTCAAGGTGCTCGTGACTTTGCTTTCGCATCTCGAAGGTATCTGGCAGCAGCCGGATTCGGGCATCTGGGAGACGCGCGGCGGACCGCAGCAGTTCACCTATTCCAAGATGATGGCCTGGGTGGCCTTCGACCGCGCGGTGCTGCTGGGCGAGCAGCTAGGCTACGAAGCCCCGCTCGAAAAGTGGCGCTCCATCCGCGACGTGATTCATGCCGAAATCTGCGCCAAGGCCTTCAACCAAAAGAAGAACAGCTTTGCCCAGTTCTACGGCTCCGACCAGCTCGATGCCGCGCTGCTGCTCATGCCGTCGGTCGGCTTCCTTCCCGGCGACGACCCGCGTGTGCGCGGCACCGTGGAGGCCATCGAGCGCGAGCTGATGCCCGACGGGCTGGTCTTGCGCTACGACACTTCGAAGTCCCCCGATGGACTGCCGCCGGGCGAAGGCGTCTTCCTGGCCTGCAGCTTCTGGATGGTCAGCGCCCTCAAGGCCATCGGCCGCATCGACGATGCCCGCGCTCTGTTTGAAAAGCTGCTGGCCTTGCGCAACGATCTAGGCCTGCTCTCGGAGGAGTACGACATAGGCCGCAAGCGCCTGGTGGGAAATTTCCCGCAGGCCTTCTCGCACATCGCGTTGGTCAACGCCGCCTATGAGCTTGCGGCCGAGGACGAACTGCGCCGCCGCCATCATCGCCACATCCGCCCCAAAGAGACCAATACACAGGACGCATAGCTGTTAAGATAGAAGCTGCCGGCAAGTCCGGTAGTTGCTGCAATTCCATCCTCTAAGCCGACGGCCCTGCCGGCCGCATTCACGCGAAGGAAAGTTGCCCCGGTGAGCCAGACGATCCGTAATATCGCCATCATCGCCCATGTGGACCACGGCAAGACCACGCTTGTCGACGCCATGCTGCGCCAGTCCGGCGCCTTCCGCGCCAACGAGCAGTTGGTCGAGCGCGTCATGGACTCCAATGAACTGGAACGCGAGCGAGGCATCACCATCCTGGCCAAGAACACCGCCATCCATTACGCCGGCGGCAAGATCAACATTGTGGACACGCCCGGCCACGCCGACTTTGGCGGCGAGGTGGAGCGCGCTCTCAAGATGGTCGATGGCGTGATGCTGCTCGTGGACGCCGCCGAGGGGCCGCTGCCGCAGACCCGCTACGTGCTCTCGAAGGCCCTGGAGGCCAAGCTGCCGCCGATCGTGGTCATCAACAAGATCGACCGCCCTGATGCGCGTCCCCAGGAAGTGCTGAATGAAATTTACGATTTATTCATCGACCTCGACGCGGACGAATCGCAGCTTGAGTTTCCGGTGCTGTACACGGTCTCGAAGGCGGGTACGGCTACACTCGATCTTGCGCAACCCGGCGTGGACCTGCAGCCGCTGTTTGAGACCATCGTGAACACCATTCCCGAGGCCACCGGCGATCCTGAAGGCACGCTGCAGATCCTGGTCACCAACCTGGATTACTCCGACTACTTCGGCCGCATCGCCATCTGCCGCGTCTTTCAGGGCACGCTCCACGTGGGCGATGAGGTGAACATCTCCAAGCGCGACGGCTCGCTCCATAAGACGAAGATCACCAAGCTGTTCACCTTCAGCGGCCTCAAGCGCACCGAGATTGAAGAGACGACGATGGGCGACATCGTGGCCGTAGCGGGCGTGGAAGGCATCACCATCGGCGAAACCATCACCAGCGTTGAGCATCCCGCGCCGCTGCCGCTCATCATCATCGACGAGCCCACCATCGCCATCCAGTTCAACGTGAACAACTCGCCCTTCGCCGGCCGCGAGGGCCAGTACGTGAC
>JAKABE010000463.1 GCA_021801945.1 Acidobacteriota bacterium | reverse complement strand
AAGGCAGTTCAATCCATGGCTGATGTCCGTGAATATCTATCAGCCTCATGCTCCCTACTGGCCCACCGAGGAATATCTCAGCCACTATAACCCCGCCGATATCCCCAGCCCGAATTATCACGAAGGTGAGTTAAAGAATAAGCCAATCTATCAACAGATTGCTCATCGGCGCGCCGATGGTGAGCACGGGCGTTTCTCTGGCAGGGCCTCCGACCTCGATCATCGCAAGATGAAGGCCGCCTATTACGCCATGATCGAACAGGTGGATACGGAAGTTGGCCGGATGATGCACGCGCTTGAGGAGACCGGCCAGGCCGAGAACACAATCGTCATCTATATGAGTGACCATGGCGAGATGCTGGGCGATCATGGACTCCTGCAAAAGGGGCCGTACTTCTACGAGGGCGCTATTCGCGTGCCGATGATTATCCGCTGGCCCGGCAAGTATAAGGCGGGTCTGCGCAGCGACGCCCTGGTGGAAATGGTTGACCTGGCGCCAACGCTGCTTGAAGCCGCGGGCATCGCCATTCCCGAGCGCATGCAGGGCCGTTCATTGACGCCATTGCTGACGGGGCAGACTACGACGCATCGCGATTCGATTTACTGTGAATTCTTTGATTCTCTCCAGATCCTCAATCCACCGCCGATGGCGGTGTGCGTCCGCAACGAGCGGTATAAGATCGTGTACTACCAGAAGCTCAACATTGGTGAACTATACGATCTTGAAAAGGATCCGGGAGAGACATACAACCTGTGGGATTCGTCGAGCGCCAAGTCCGCGCGCGATGAAATGATGCTCACCATGATGTCGCGCATGGTGGATACAGTCGATCCGGTTCCGGAAAGGAAATGCATGTGGTAGGTTACGCCTTCCAACCCTGACTCAGACAACTAACACACGAACAATCCGGTGATGAGGCTCTATCTGGCATGAAGAATCTTTACTCCGCAGGAGCTTGTGTTTTTTCTTGTATTCTCTTCTTTCTGGCAAGTGGCTTAAGCGCATCCGGGCAGGCGCGGGACGGTGGAACGCCGTTCCGGCCGCCGGCTGTGCCTCTGATCGCCCATGATCCTTATTTCAGTGTCTGGTCGATGGCGGATCATCTGACCGATGTTCCGACAAAGCACTGGACGGGAGTTCCGCAGGAGCTATGCGGAATTGTGCGTGTCGACGGCAGGAACTATCGCTTTCTGGGATCGTGCGAAAAGCGGAAGCCGTCGCTTCCTGCCTTGCGGGAGACGCAGAGCGAGGTTACGCCGACGCGAACGATAGCGGTCATGACCAGCCCGGAGATCGAACTCCGGGTCGAGTTCATGACTCCGGCGTTTCCTAAGGACATGGCGCTGATGGCGCGTCCGGTCACATACCTTCGCTGGACGGCGAAAGCTCGCGACGGCCGTCCGCATAACGTGACGCTCTATCTTGATGCCGCCGGGACCTTGGCCGTGAACGACCCGGGCGAAGAAGTTCTGTGGTCGAGGAGCAGAATCAACGGTCTCGATCTGTTGCGCATCGGCAGCAAGGCGCAGCCAGTCCTGCAGCGCTTTGGCGACAATGTGCGCATTGACTGGGGTTGGTTCTACATCGCCGTTCCCCGGAACGAAACCAGTGAGATAGCGGCCGGTAATGTAAGTTATCGCAAGGCGTTTCTGGCAAGCGGGCAGGTTCCGGATGTCGATGATATCGAAGGACCGCGCACGCCGCAGAGCCACTATCCGCCCGCGCCGGCGCTGAATGTTTGCCTGCCGCTCGGGGAAGTTGGCTCGACGCCGGTAGAACGTCATGTCCTGCTTGCCTACAACGATCTCTATTCCGTCGAATACATGCAGCGCAAGCTGCTGCCTTACTGGCGGACGCAATTTTCGACCTTCGCCGGCATGCTGGAAGCCGCGGAGGAGCAATATCCGGCACTCGAGAAGCGCTCACAGCGCTTCGATGAGGAGCTTCAGGCAGATCTTGCGCAGGCTGGCGGCGTGGAATATGCCCGCATCGCAACGCTGGCTTACCGGCAGGCGATCGCGGCGCAGAAACTGGTGGAGGATAACGACGGTGTCTCCTTTTTCATGCCGAAGGAGAACTTTAGCAACGGCTCCATCTCGACCGTCGATGTAATCTATCCATCCGCGCCGATGTTCCTGCTGCTCAACCCAACGCTGGTGGAAGCGCAGCTCGAGCCCGTGCTCCGCTATGCGGAGATGCCGCGCTGGAAGTTTCCCTTTGCGCCGCATGATCTGGGCGTGTATCCGCTGGCAAATGGCCAGCAGTATGGCGGCGGCGAACAGAGCGAAGAGAATCAGATGCCGGTGGAGGAGTCAGGAGACATTTTGCTGCTGGTTGCGGCCACGGAACATGCGGAAGGCAACGTCGCCTTTGCGCGCCGCTACTGGCCGCTGCTGACAAAGTGGGCCGAATACCTGAAGGTGAAGGGGCTCGATCCCGCCAACCAGCTCTGTACTGACGATTTCGCCGGACACCTCGCTCATAATGCGAATCTCTCGCTCAAAGCGATTGAGGCGCTGGGCGCATATGGGCAACTGGCTGAAAAGCTGAACCATCCGCAAACCGCGCGGCAGTATCAGTCTCTCGCGCATTCCATGGCCGCCCAATGGGTAAAGATGGCCGCCGATGGCGATCACTACCGGCTGGCCTTTGATAAACCCGGCACATGGAGCCAAAAATATAACCTGGTATGGGACAGGATCCTGGGATTGAATCTCTTTCCTGCCAGCGTAAGCGCGCGTGAAATCGCCTTCTACAAGAAGCATCTGCATCGGTATGGTCTCCCACTGGACGACCGCGCCACTTATACCAAGCTTGACTGGGAGTTATGGACGGCAACACTGACAAGCAACCCCGGCGATTTTCAGATGTTTGTGCATCCCGTCTACGAGTTCCTGAACAACACGCCCGACCGCGTGCCCATGACCGACTGGTACGACACGATTACCGCGCGGCAAATTCACTTCCAGGCTCGA
>JAKABE010000462.1 GCA_021801945.1 Acidobacteriota bacterium | reverse complement strand
GAACGCAGCCGCTCGAAGAACGGCCTAAGTTGAAGATGTGGCTCTATCTCCTCCATCTCTTTCTCTTATAACAAGCGGCCAGGTGCGATGCGGCACATCATGGGCTCTGGTGAAATTATCCTTGCTGCGCGCCGAAGACAAATTGTCAGCACTATGCCTGCGCCCCGCAGCGTCAAAGGAGTCAAAAGAACTCTAACGTTTCTGCCCGGCGATGACGGGATCGATCCAGGGTCCGTCCTGGCCGATTAACTGACCCGCCTCTTCCGGTCCCCACGTCCCGGGTAGATAGGAATAGGCCGGAGTTACGTTGCCCAGAACCGGCGTAACCACCCGCCATTGCGCCTCCACCAGATCCTGCCGCGAGAACAACTCGCTGCTGCCGCGGCTCGCGTCTCCCAGCAGCCGCTCGTACGGCGGCATGTCATCCATTGCCTGGCGATGAAGATCCAGCTCCACGTCCCGGCCAATCATCCGTTCCCCCGGTACCTTCACGCGCACGCCCAGACCGATCGCGAAATCCGGGCTCACCCGGATGCGCATGTGCGCCGATCCCGTCGGCACGATCTCGCCAAACGTCTCGCGCGGCGGACGCTTGAACTCCACCGTGGCCTCCGTGCATGTCACCGGCAGCATCTTCCCCGCGCGCACGTAAATCGGAACCCCCGCCCAGCGCCAGCTGTCGATGTGCAGCCGAATGGCGACAAATGTTTCCACGTTTGACCCGGGCGACACTCCCGCAACCGATCGGTATCCCTCGTACTGTCCCCGCACCACCGCATCCGGCGTCAGCGGACGAATCGCGCGCATCAGTTCCGCCTTGCGGTTGCGCGTCGCATCCCGATCTTCGCCCGTCGGAGGATCGATCGTCAGGTTGGCCACCACCTGCAGCATGTGGTTCTGCACCACATCCAGCAATGTTCCTACCTCGTCGTAAAATCGCCCCCGGTCTTCCACCCCAAAACTCTCCGCCATCGTGATCTGAATGCACCGGATGTGATCCCGGTTCCAGATCGGCTCGAACATAGGATTGGCAAAACGCGTGTAAAGAATGTTCTGTACCGGTTCCTTGCCAAGATAGTGATCGATGCGGAAAATACTCTGCTCCGGAAAATACTCGTGCAGCGTCTTGCTCAGTTCCTGGGCGGATTCCAGATCCCGCCCAAAAGGCTTCTCCACCACCACCCGCGCATTCTCCGCGCATCCGGACTTGGCCAGATTCTCCGCTACCATTCCGAACAGGCTCGGCGGAATCGCCAGGTAGTGCAGCGGACGCTGCGCATCCCCCAGCTCCTGCCGCAGCTGTCGGAACGTATTGATGTCGTTGTAATCGCCATCCACATAGTGCAGCAGCCCCAGCAGCTTCTCGAACGCGGCCGCGTCGATGCCCCCATGCTGCTCCAGGCTGTCCTTGGCCCGCGCTTTCAGCTGCTCCAGATTCCACCCCGCCTTCGCCACACCAATGATCGGCATGTTGAAGCCTTCCTGGCGAATCAGACCCTGCAGGGCCGGGAATATCTGCTTCCAGGCAAGATCGCCCGTAGCGCCAAAAAATACAAAGGCATCCGAATGGTTATTCGTCATCCACCGTTCTCCCTGGGTATCGGTAGCGTGCAGCGGCTTGCGCAGCCTGGGGAACCGCCGCATCGTGTCCTCAATATAGTGGACGGCTCTCGGTACCCTCTGGTTTGCAGGCGCAAGTCATGAATTTTCATGTGCATGGACATTAGTGCCAAATTTTCTTGACAATATCGCATAATGCGATACAGTAATTGCGTATTGCAATACCACTCATGAAGCTTGGCGAAAAAATTCGGTACCTCCGGGAAGTTGAAGGCAATCTGCGCGGCATGAACCGTGCCATGACCCAGCAGGAGCTCATCCGCGCCATCCTTGCGGAGACCGGCTCCTCCTTCAGCCAGAGCTATCTCTCCCAAATCGAAAGCGGCGTCCGCCCCCACCTCACCAACACCACGCGCCAGCTCCTGGCGAAGTTCTTCAAGGTCCATCCCGGTTATCTCGTCGATGATCCGGAGGGCTATCACGCGGAGTTGCTCAGCGACGCGCGAGCTCTTGAGGACAAGCTCGACCTCTGGCTCGTCAGCGGCGCGGAGCGCTTCCGCCGCGATCCCGAACTCCGCCGCGCCTTGCTCTCCCTCGCGCGACACGAAGACTCCCGCCGCTGTCTCCTGCTCTTGGAATCGGTCATCAATACGCCGGGACTGGCCGACCGGCTCTTCGACGTTCTGGGAGCTGCGCCAAAGTGAAACAGATCGACAACAAGCACGCGACAGTCATTCCTGTTGTGGATGGAAGGTAGTTCAACGCATTTCAATACATGGGACGGCCGCCTCTCGCCGCTGTCCCGGCACTCTGGAGGAAGGGAAAAATGGCGCTCCTCGAACGGGTTGGTACGCTGCTCCGGGCGAATCTCAATGATCTCGTCGATAAAGCGGAAGACCCCGAAACAATGATGAAACAGCTGATCCTCGATATGGAGAATCAGCACATGCAGGTCAAGACACAGGTGGCAATCGCCATCGCGGACGAGCATCTGCTCGAAAAAAAGCGTAAGGATCATGAGACCGCTGAAGCCGAGTGGAATCGCAAAGCCGAGCTTGCCGTCCGCAAAGGCGACGATCAGCTCGCACGCGCCGCGCTCGAACGCGTCCTCACCAGCCGCCACATGGCCGCCAGCTTCATGCAGCAGCTTGAGGATCAGCGCGTCGAAGTCGACACGCTGAAAACCGCTCTGCGGCGTCTCGAGCAGAAACTCCAGGAGACGCGTAGCCGCTGCGACCTGCTGATCGCCGAGCATCGCCGCGCCCGCACCGTCGGCCGCGCTCAGGCCGCGCACGAGGCCATCTCCAAAGCGGACCGCTCCCTGAGCATTGATCGCATGAAAGCCCGCATCGACACCGCCGACGCCCGAAACGCCGCCTCGCGCGAGCTGACCGACCGTGAATCGCTGGAAAATCGCTTC
>JAKABE010000461.1:2156-3001 GCA_021801945.1 Acidobacteriota bacterium | reverse complement strand
TTGTGCGGCATATTGGTTCGATACGGCTTTGCCCCTGGGAACGCCCAACAGATTGTTGAAGAAGTCGTTGGCGTTGAAGGCATCGGTATTGTAGCTATACCACAGCAGACCGTGCAGTTTGTTGGTGCCGGACTTGGTTACAAAGGTCAGGATGGCTCCCGCCTGCCTGCCATACTCCACACTGTATCCGTTTTGAACCAAGGATGATTGTGCGATCTCCTGCTGGCCAATGGTCATGTTGGAGGCGCCGGATTCGGCCACGTTCAGGAAGGGGTCATTGTAGTCGGCACCGTCAATGATAATCAGGTTGGAGACTCCCGGCAGACCATCGGAGCTGAAGTCCCCGGAGCCCCCGGTGCCTGCATTGACGACCACGCCTGGGACTGTGAACGCAATCGTATTCAGGTCGCCTCCGGGGGCGGGCAGATTCTGAAATTGAGCTGTCGTATAGGTCGTGGTGAGATTGGAGGTTTGGGTATCAATTAACTGTGCGTCGTTGGCCCGCACTGTGACGACTTGAGAGCTGCTTGAAGGGGTCACAGTCACGCTGACCTCTGACTCCTGGCCAACCAGCACCTGAATCGAGGTCTCTGCCGAGTGCATACCAGGAGCGGCGGCGGATACGGTGAACTTGTCTGGCTTCAGATACGGAGCGATGAAGTGACCACGGCTGTTGGTGCTGAAAGTTAAAATCGAGCCGGTCTGGATGTCCTTCACCACGACCTTGGCGTTCGGCACCATCGCACCCGTAGAGTCGGAGACCGTGCCCGCGATCGATCCGGTTGTGGAGTTCTGCGCGTTCGCCAACCGTGGGGTAAGCTGGAGCGTGACCACGCAGATGGCGG
>JAKABE010000461.1:0-2146 GCA_021801945.1 Acidobacteriota bacterium | reverse complement strand
GCCACAACGGCGATCTTCCTAACCCAGGTGCTATTTTGCTGGACTGACAGCTTCATTCTGGATCACTCCTTAATCGTAATTTCACAGACATACAAAGAAACTCTTCTTCCCGGGGCTCTGCCGCTTCGGGTCGCGACCAAGCGCAGAGAGGAGACCGATTGAATCTGATATTTGACGGCTGCCACGCAGAGCGCTCTTTGCGGTCTCTACATAGCGTCTTGAGCGGCAGCGTCTATGGCGCAGCGGCAGGAAAGGTTCGAGCGGAAGCCAGCCGGGAGAGCTGCATGATCGCATGTATACAGGATGCCGTCGACGGAAGTCAAGCTGGCTTTGGGTTGGGTGACCTCAAGCCGCGGGTGCAAGAGCGCCGAAAGGACGGTTTCCATTCCAGGTTGAGTCTCGGGACGATGGAATGGATAATTCAGTCCCCATCCTGCGGATGGACGGCGCTAAAGCAGTTTCAGTGTAGGCGTACCCAATGCCTCGGCTTCTATGGGCGTTTTCCCCAATGAAAACGCCACTGTAAGCCCTCTTCGGAACACCCGTCAACACTGAAAATGCGCTAACCCGGGGCCGGGTTTTTCGCCGGAGTTCGACGAAGGGGCCTGCGATGAAGCGGGGGCGGGGCGCTGGTGGTAAAGCTCCCGGGGTGCAGCTGGGGAGAGAACAACGAGGCGCTGATCAGAGAACAAGCGCCGGCTGAGGGGACGAAGGCTTGGCTCGATTGCGGTTGGCTCCGGGACGGGAATCTTCCCGGTTCTGGGCGCGCTCGTCCACTCGTCTGTCCCGCTCCGCCGTTCCGCGTCGATGAATCGGGGGCCGGGCTGCGGTGCCTCGCTCCAGACGTGCTCTGCTCCGCGCAGGGCCAAACCACGCACGGGGCACAGGCGATCCGCAATCGGGGTTTGGCGGACAGAAGGAAAGTTTGTTGTCGGATGGCCAGGGCAAGAGAAGGCGACCTGTCAGAAAAGCCCGGCAAATGGAAGGTCGGGTCGGTCGCGATCGGATGATCCGCCTCAAGGAATGAGTCGGCTGTGTGAAAGTACTGGGATTTGCGGCCCAACCTCGCTCAGCAGCTCTTCCATCCGTTCCGGGTGGGAGAAGCGCCGAGACGGAGATGCTCTCCGGATGACCCCTCCGTGACGAAAGTTGACGGCGATGGATTGGATGCGGCGCTCGCCGGTTCAGCGGAGGATTGCAGAACCAGAATGGCGTCTTGAAGGCCGTGCGCGTGGGCCCGAACCGTAATGCTCCCGGGTTGCCGAGAGGTTTGAATCACCGCCAGGCATAGCCCATGAAAAGCTCGCATCTCCCATCCCCGAAAGCTCAGGTGGCTCAAAGGATCGCCGTTATCCACGCCCAGGATGCGGCCCGCTCCCTCGATAGCAAAGGTCACCCGTGGATCCGCGTTGGGCGCCGGGTTGCCGGCGGCATCGACAACGGTAACCCTGACGTGCGCAAGATCCATTCCATTGGCGCGCAGAGTGGCTGGTTCAGCAGCAAGAACAAGCTTCTCCGGAGCCTTGGCGGTCCGGACCTCCTGAACGCAGGCGATCTCTCCGTTCCGGGTCGCCACCGCCTTGAGAACACCGGGACTCCAAGGAACCTGCCAGGTGAGGTGATAGGCGGCTGTGGTTCTGGGGTACTGCTTGCCCAACGAGCGATCGTTCAGGAACAGCTCAACAGCATCACAGTTGGTGTAGCACCAGACAAAGATGGACTGTCCCTCCCTGCCCTCCCAGTTCCAGTGTGGAAGCATGTGCACCATGGGCTTATCCGTCCACTGACTTTGATAGAAGAAATAGATATCCTTCTCGAAGCCGCAGGTGTCGATGACGCCGAAGTCGCCGCTCCTCGCCGGCCACGCCTGTTGCCGGTGCGCGGTGTGAACCCGCTGATGCGGCGTCGGTTCCCCAAGGTAGTCAACTCCGGCCCAGCGAAACGCGCCGGCCACAAAGCTTGAGTCGAGCAGCAGCTTCCAAGCCCCTTCACAGTTCATCCGAAGAAAGCAGGAGTCATACGAAGAGCAATAGTCTTCGTCTGAAACATAGACGCCGCGCGTCTGCAAGGTATGCGGAGCCTCGCTTGCATAGATCTTGCGGCCGGGATAGCGCGCATGGTCCGCACCGTACTCAAAGCTCGATCC
>JAKABE010000460.1 GCA_021801945.1 Acidobacteriota bacterium | reverse complement strand
GCCCAAGGGCCCCCCGAAGCCGCCGAAGCGCCCATGGCCACCGCCGGGGCCGCCGCCCATCATGGGCGGTCCGCCTGCGCCCTCCACTGCGGGCCCGAGTCCGATTGCCCGGCTCAGGCGCAGGTTAAACGCAACGGAGGGCGGTCCGCTCAGCATGTCGGCAGGGACGATCGCACTGCTGGGGCCCACGACGGTCGAAAAGCAGCCGAGGCTGGTGTCGGCGGCACTCGAAGGACCGCTGCTGGGCGCGCACTGGCTGGCGCTTGCATAGGCCGGCCGATCGTTGAAGAAGTTATCCCCAGTTAGGTCGGAGGCCAGCGTAATGCTGTAGGGCCGCCCAGCTTCTGCAAAGAGGAAGGGGTTGAATGTAAGTCCCCACGGTCCGTTGTAACTGCCCATGACGAACACGGTTTGAGGGCGAACAAAAAACGCGGTGCCGTAGTCCAGCATCAGGTTGTAGGAGTTGGAGGGATTGTAGGCGCCAGCGCCGCCGGCCGAGGCGCCACCGTCGGAGTTGGCCTGGGTCCAATTGTAGAAGCCGCCCATGCTGAAGTTACGGGTGAACTGGGCGTTGATGTTCAGGATGATCTGATTCTGCTTGTAGACCGCCTGGGGGAAGTATTGATCCACGATTCCGTTGATGCCCTGGCTCGCCAGCAGGCGCGGACCGGTGGTGCTGTTGTAGAAGGTGGTACCCGGCAGCGGCGTATACGGATTTGCGTTGCGGATTACCATTTGGTGAAGCCCGAACGAGTGCAGGTAGGTGAAGGTCAGTGTCGAAGCGTGCGTCAACTGCCGTTCAATTCCGAAGCCGCCCTGTTCCGCATAGGGGGAGTGATAGCTGGGCGTGATCGAGTAGATCTGCGAAGCCGAGGCGGCCGTGTTACCGCCGGAATTGCATCCCTGGGCGAGCGCATTTTTGAGGCTGGTCCCATCGTAACAAGTCGGGTCGGAGATGACCGTCTGCGCCTGGCTCCTGATGGTGCCGTTGTACTGCTCCAGGTTCATCAGGCTCTGAATCTGGAAGCGGTCATAGAAGAAACCAAAGCCACCGCGCAGCACCGTTTTACTCTTGCCCGTCTTGTGCCCGTCGAGGGCATAGGCAAAGGCAAAACGCGGAGCCCAGTCACTATGGTCGGCGACGTGATTCTGCGATTCCCAGCGCAGGCCGCCGGAGAGTGTAAGAAACCGGTTCACTTTCCAGTCATCCTGGAAGAACCACGCCTGGTCGAACAGATTGCCGGTGAAACTGAATGGGCCGGTGGTATAGGTGAGTTTGTTGGGCGTGCAGCCGCCCTGCTGCTGGGTGGCCGAGCAGTTGTGTGCAATCTGCGCCACGGTTTGGCCCTGCTCCAGGCCGTTCAGGGTGTCCACATAGGCCTGCAGAGACGGGAAGTTAAAGGTGCCGTTGAAATTCGCGCTTGTCGAGGTGGCTTGTCTGTTATCGCGCATCCAGGTGCCGAACTTGAGCGCATGCGCGCCCGCCGTCATGGTTACGAATTCCTGCAACTCGAAATGATCGGTATGACCGTTGGAGGACTGCGCCGCATTGCCGCCGCCGGTGAAGTATCCAGGGATCATCACGGTAGGAGCGGTGCTCACCGGGGTCTGGTAGTTCGAGCCGCGGCGATACTCGAAGCGAATTTCGTTCACGATGTTATTGGTGACGATGGTCGAGTCATCCAACTGCAGGGCGTTTTCGATCACCTGAGTTGTCGAGTTCTGGGTGGGCAGCGCAGTGCTGCCGATGCTGCCGGTCTGGTGATTGCGCCAGAACTGATAGCGCACGGTGAGGGTGTTGTTCTGGCCCAACTGAAGGTCGATGCGGGGAGCGAATGTGGTTAGGGTTTGCGGTGCGAACAAGCCACCGCTCACCGGGATGATATTGCCATTGGCATCGGTGGGAATGTACCAGAGTTTGGACGTGGAGTTCTGGAGCGCCGTGGCCGCGTCATAGATGCTCGCATCTTGCGTCGCGCGGTCCTGGAAGCTCACAAAATAGGAGGCCCATTTTGAGATCGGACCGCTGACGGTGCCGTTCGTCATGATGCTGTGATAGGAAGGGATCTGCCTGGTGAAGGGATTGCCGGTGTTGAACGTATCGTCGTTGCCCATGCCGAAAAAGCGGCCGTGCAACTTGTCGCTTCCCGGCTTGGTGAGAATCTCGATGCGGCCATAGCCAAGGCGGTCGAACTGCGCGGAGAAGGGATTCTGATTAATGCGAATCTCGCGGATGGCCGACTTGGGCGGCAACTGCCCGCCGGTAAAACCGTCGATATAAATCTGCCCGCCGTTGGGGCCCGCGGAGGGGCCCGCCAGGGCGCTTAGCTCGTTGGAGAGCTCATTGGGATCGTCGGACAGGGCGTCGAGATCTTTTCCTTTGAGGACGATGGCGCTGGCGTTAGCGCCCGCCTCGGTACTGACCTCAGGACTACCCTCGGCATTCACTTCTACCTGCTGTTGCGTTGACTCGATCGTCATCTTGACGTCGAATTCCTTCGCCTGGCCTGCCTCAATGGCGATGGGCGCGGAGACGAAGGTGGCAAAGCCCTGGAACTCGGCCTGTACAACATAGCTTCCCGGCGCGAGTCCGCGGACTGCATAACCGCCAGCCGCATCGGCTGTGGCCGTTCCAGCCACTTTGCCTTGCGTGGTGAGCACGGTGATCTTTGCCCCGGGGATCAGCGCGCCCGTGGGATCGGTGATGTGGCCGCGCAAAATGGCCGCCGGGGGCGCGGGCGCACCAGAATGCTGCGCAGATGCCGCCGTTCCGGCAAGGCAAAGTACAAGGCCGGCAAGAAATCCGATGATGCAATGGAATCGTGAATACACGTGTTTCCCTCGCTTGCTGGTAATAGAAGAAGATGACAAATTGTTTCGGGAATGGAGCGTGGCTCTACGGCGTTCCCGGGTCCCCTGCGTCTTCCGGCGCGCTCGAACCCATGCTCCAGTTGGAGAGCAGATTCTGGCTGGCCGGCGCTTCGAGCAACGGCTCGACGCC
>JAKABE010000459.1 GCA_021801945.1 Acidobacteriota bacterium | reverse complement strand
CCCCGCCAGAGGCGGGGGATCTCCCTTTCTCTTTAGATTGATGAAGTTGCGGCCGTTCAGAGGCACGTTCTGCACCGCGGTCTGGGTGATGGTGGTGGAGACCACGGAGGAGTCGGTCTGCATGGCAGACGCTTCTGCCTGCACGGTGATGGTCTGGGTTGCAACTCCGACCGCCAGCTTGGCGTCGACGCGACGGCGGTCGCCGGCCGACAGCCGAATGCCGGATACGGCGAAGGTCTGGAAGTTGAGCGCGGTCACCGTGACCTGATAGGTGCCCGGCTGCAGCAGATTAACGACGAAGTCTCCACTGGCTGCCGAGGTGGTGCTTTGGGCGATATTGGTGCCGGTGTTGGTCACCGTGACTTGAGCGCCAGGGATGGCCCCGCCCGATGTATCGGTCACGGTTCCCAGGATGTCGCCGGTCGTGGTCTGTGCTGCGGCGGGTGCAATGAGCCAAGCCGCGAGCAGGCAGAAGATTACGACGCGGATCTTTTTCATTTACGTGCCTCCAGTCGACTTGAACCTGTTTCAAACTGTGTGGATGAATCCTATGGGCGCCGCTGGCGCTGACGTAGAGCAATAAGCGCAAGGGGCAGCGACGACATCCGCAACAGTAGGAATCGAGTAGATGCCTGAAAAGTGCACAACCGTGGGGCACCTGCCGGAAAGGATGTAAGCAGCGTGTCTATTGAAGGTTATGGATCATTGAGACGGGCAGGTGTGGGGAGGTGGGCAACCTGCCGGCCGATGGAAAAAGCACCTTCCGGGCGGCGCATTTTCCCGCTTGCGTGCAATGGCCCAGGCGGCAAAGCAGAGGCGGAAATCCGCATTGCCATGGATCAATTCAGGAGGGTATGCTTTGGAGGCGACAAATGGAGTCAGATGGCGACTCACAGAGCGAACGTCCATACAGCGGCTACGCCTCCACCAGAGGCAGGCGGCCAGCGTGCGCCGGGTGAAGCGGCAGGCGTGGCTCTACGCATCGAGGACATTCCTGGCGGGGAGATTGTGGCGCAACTGCAGAGGATCCTTGCCAGTCCGTCGTTCCGCAACAGCAAGCGCAATACACAGTTTCTGCGTTTCGTGGTGGAGAAGGCGCTGGCGGGGAATGCCGCGGAGATCAAAGAGCGGCTGATTGGTGTGGAGGTCTTCGAGCGTCCCCACGACTACGACGTAACGACGGACCCCATTGTCCGCGGCGCGGCCGTGGAATTGCGGCGGAGAATCGCGCAGTATTATGCGGAACCCGATCATGCCGGGGAACTCCGCGTGGAACTTCCGCTGGGGAGCTACGTTCCGTTCTTTCACTGGCCCACGGAAGCGCACAAAGAGAAGCAGAAACCAGGGGTTGTGGCGACCGCGCCCAGCGGGGTGAAAGGTGAAAGTGCGGTGGTCGCTCATGCGGAGCCGGCACATACGGCGAATGCCGAGCGAGGACGGTCTGGCTGGGGGACGGTGATGGTGGCCAGCTGCGTCCTGACGCTTGCCGTGATCGGAGTGGTGTTCGCGGCGCATTCCTTCAGAACGCAGGCAGCGCGGCGGGCGCTCGACGCATTCTGGGCCCCGGTGATGACCGGCGGCGAAGGGATCACGGTATGCGTGGGCGATCTGAACTATTTCTTCAAGGCGCCTCCCGTCAGCGGCATTCTGCAACTTCATCCGACCGCGGACAATCTTCTGAATCCGAACGCGGGCGCTGCGCTGCTTCGTGTGGGAAGCCTTCTGGGTGCGCGGGGCAAGCGAGCAACGCTGCGGCTGGCGGATCTGACGGAGCTGAACGATCTGCGCCAGCAGCCGGTGATCTTCATCGGCGGGATGAACAATCCGTGGACGCAGCGGATCCAGGCTGGCATGCGGTTTCGATTGCAGAGCCGACCGAACAAGCCTTACGGGTCCGACGGAATTCTCGTCGACGAGAAGAATCCAGCCGCGACGACCTGGGCAGTCGATCTGGAAGCTCCCCTGAGTGCGATCACGGAGGACTACTCACTGGTGACGCGGATGAACGATCCACTGACCGGAGAGCCAGTGGTGATTCTTTGCGGTCTGGGCCCTTATGGCACGGCGGCGGCGAGCGAGTTCGTGTCGAATCCCGATTATTTTTCACAGTTCGCTGCCCAGGCGTTGAGGGGATGGCAAAGCCACAATCTGCAAATCGTGCTGGAAACCCAGGTTGTGGATGGGCGCGTTAGTGTGCCGCGTGTAATTGCCGAGCAAATTTATTAGCCCAACTTCAGGCGCGATCCGCCTTCCTGGGCAGCGTGAACGTAGCGGCGGGAACCTACGGCAGCCTGAATCTAACCTCCGCCAATCCAGAGGTTGTCATCTTTAACCAATCGGATACTGCGCTGAGCGCCCCCTAGCGCTCACATCTCTTCCCCGTTCAAGCATCTTCGAAGGTCTGCCACTGTTTGCGTCAATCCCTGGCGATCCAAACTGTCGAGGTATTCTGCGATGCTCTTGGGAGGGTTCTTCAGGCTCCTGCGATGGTTTTCCGCAGCCTCTATGACCAACCCAGGCGAGAGTCAGAAGATCAAGGATGAAATCGTCCGGATGCTGGGCTTCGATACCGAATTGAGCGAGCGTTTCCGATGGAAAATCGGCAAGGTTACAGGTGCGCTCGCTAGCGCGCAGCCGCCAGCATCGCGTGGCATTTGCATTCTTTATGGCAATCGTTACGGCCATCGGTGTCACCTGCCTGCGGCGTGAGATCTTTGCATCGGCACCTGAGCCGGTTAACCGGGGCTCCCTGATTTCGACTCTCATGATGATGAGCCTGTCTGTGCTGGGACTGCGAGCGGTGTTTGCGTTACCGATTTCACTGAACGCCAACTGGATGCTACGCACGACGCAACTGCGGCCGACCGGCAAATATATCGCCGCGCGCCACTCTCATCGCAAGCGCAGTAGTTCCAATGTTGTGCGTTGCGGCGCCACTCGCTTTGAATTACCGCAGCCGGCTGCAAATCGCCGGGCATCTCGTGTTGTTGGCGTTGTTTGGGA
>JAKABE010000034.1 GCA_021801945.1 Acidobacteriota bacterium | reverse complement strand
CTCGCGGCACGAAACCGGAGAGATGAGCTTTCCCTTCCTGCCGTGCCCCGATTGGCACGCTTTTGACGGTCGGAAGGAGATCCTCCCATGAATCGCTCCTGTTTGAAATGCGGAAGGCAGATCGAGCCGCCTTGGAGTTTCTGCCCACACTGCGGCGCTGCAACTGGACACGAAGCCATGCGAAAATATGTTCCACGCGAGCATCAGAAGGCACCGGTAAAAGGGGCCTTCGGTGGGATGCTCTTGGGATTGCTCGCGGCGCCGGTCCTGATCATCGTCGGGGGCATGCTGTGCCTAACTTGGCTGGGAGCCATCGCTGGGATTCCCATGATTCTTGCGGGCGTCATCGCTCCCCTGGCTGGGCCGATGCTGGGCATGGGCGAGCTCAAGGGGAATTGCCCGTGGTGCGACGCACCGGTGAGATGCCTTGCCCTGTTCGATGGTTTTTCCTGCCCTTCATGCGGAAAGCGCATCGCGGTGAGGAATCATCATCGTGAGCTGGCTAAAGCAAGCTGAGTCGGCAGGCGGGAGAGCCGCCCGCCTGTTGAAGAAGGCGATGCCCGCCCCTGCGGGAATCTCCTTTCGTTGAGCGGCTGCGGTAGCTTTCACCTTTTCCCTAGTCAGGCGAAGCACTTCCTGCGCGCCTGGCGGCCGACCGGTTCCGGTACCGCGTAGACCGATCGTTCGCGGCTTCCCATAATGTCATGCCTACCTCTTGCTCTCGCGAACGCTGATGCCGAATTCCATCAGGCTGGGGAATGCAACAGAGCAGATGCAGCCGCTTGTCCAGGTGTCCAACCGCAATTCGCATCAAATCTCCTCTGCGGACCTCGGTGTTGTCTACGGCGGTGGCAATGTCGAAGTCCGCAGCGCAGCTGAACGACAAACTGCATTCCCTGGTATAGCGCTCGTTCTTGGCTGGATCGCATTCAATCACCACGGATTAATGGAATATGCAATTTGAATGATTGTGCAATTTTTTCCACAAATCAGGGCTCTTTTCTACTCTGCAGCCATATTACGTGCTGAGGTGTGCGATGAGAATCGGATTGGGCACAAAGGGGAACAATCACAAGCTCGGCAATCCCTCAAAACGAAAATTAAGCTGCGTTCGCGCCGCCAGGGCAGTGAGAAAGAGAGATGACACGCCCCGCGCCCGAGCGCAAACCCGAACGAAGGGTCAGCCATATCCGTGTAGTGCGTCACACAGATAGGCGATTATTTAAGGCCGCCTGAGCGAGGGTAACTTTTTCCAGGACGTCGTTGGCTTTGGCAGTCCAGATAAACGGCTTCAAATTCGCGTTGTATTTATCGATATAGTCGCCGATGGCCATGATCAACTGCTCTAGGCCCTGGAAGACTCAGCGCCGGATTCTCTTGTCTGTCAGATCGCGGAAAAGCCGCTCGATCATGCTCAGCCACGATGCCGAGGTCGGCGTGAAGTGCACCTGGATGCGCTTGTGCTTGACGATCCAACACCGTCCGCGCGGATGTTTGCGGGTGGCATAGTTGTCGCAGATGATGTGAATCTGCTCCTCCGTCGACCGTTAACTCGATCAGGCGCAGAAACTTCAGCCACTCCTGATGGCGATGTCGCTCTTGGCACAGACCATAGACTTCACCGGTGGTCGTGTTGAGCGCAGCAAAAGGCGTCGTGGTTCCGTTGCGCTTGTAGTCGTGCGTCATGGTCTGGCCGCGGCCTTTCTTCATCGGGAGGCCCGGTTGTGTACGGTCAAGCG
This sequence comes from Acidobacteriota bacterium, assembly GCA_021801945.1. The sequence continues at coordinate 14,349 of JAKABE010000034.1, read as the reverse complement.
CCTGGATCTGACTCTTCTCATCGACCTACAACACCAGCGCATGTTCGGGCGGATTCAAGTACAGACCGACGATGTCTTCGCGTTTGTTGACGAAGTCGGGATCGCGGCTGATTTTGAAACTCTCTACGCGATGCGGTTTGAGCCCATGCCCGCGCCAGATGCGCCGCACGCTGGCCTCCGAGATGCCCTTTTTGCGCGCCATGGCGCGCGTCGATCAATGCGTAGCATGGAGCAGAGCGGTCTGCGTGGTCTTGCGGATCACGTCCTCGATGGTGGAGGCGGGAATCGACGGCGTGCGCCCATGCCGGGGCGCATCTTTCAGCAAACCCTTGACGCCGAACGAGAAAAGCCGCTTGCGACACAAAGCCGCCATGCGCACGCTGATTTTGAGTTCGGCGGCAATCTGGAGATTCTGCAGTGCCTTCGCTCCGAGCAGGATGATGCGGCTATGCAGGGCAACGCGCTCCCGAACCGAACGCCGGCGTGCAAGCCGCCGAAGCTCCTTGCGGGTTGTTTCGTCGAGCACGACGGGCCGGGCAACACGGATTGACGGGTCTCCTCATCATAAGATGAGGGCCAACACATACGTGATTCTATCTATGACGCACTACACTAGTTCCCTGACCGCAAGAGACGAGGAATCGAAGGAGGTACTTAGCGTGGAGTCTGGAAAGGGCGATAAGTGGAGATAGGCGATTTGTCGGCGCAAGATAGCGATGCAGCTTTCGGCGGGAGATGTGGGGAAGTTGGAAGGATTGTTGAGCAGGGACGTGCAGCCGGTGCGGACGGTGCGGCGTGCCTTGGTGCTGCGGCTGCTGGGAGAAGGCAAATCCAGCCCGCGGATCGCAGCCAGCGTGGGTGTGGTGGTGAATACGGTGTGCGAGGTGCGCAAGCGCTACGAACAGGGCGGGTTGGAGCGCGCGCTGTATGACAAGCCGCGACCGGGAGCGCCGCCGCTGCTCAGTGTGCGGCAACGGCAGGAAGTGATCGCCATGGTCTGTGGGGCTGCGCCAGCGGGGCGGGCGCGATGGAGCGTGGCTGATTGCCGAGGAAGCGGTGCGTCGCGGGTTAACGCCGCGGATGGGACGGGAAACGGCGCGGGTGTTGCTGGAAAGTCATGATCTGAAGCCGTGGCTGGAAAAAAATGTGGTGCGTGCCGGAATTGGCTCAGGCCTATGTGGAGCGGATGGAAGACGTGCTGGCCACCTATGAAAAGCCGCTGCAGGCCGAAGATCCGGTGGTGTGTATGGATGAGAAATCGGTAAGCCTGCATGAAGAGGTGCGCGAGCCGATCCCGTTCCAGCCCGGCCGCGAAACACGGCGCGATGGCGCATACCGGCGCGCGGGCACGGCCAATATCTTTTGCGGAGTGGAACCCAAAGCCGGAGTGCATTTCACCGAAGTGACGCCGCGACGGACGGCCCATCGGTTTGCGGAGTTTCTCAAGGGCGTGGCGGATTTCTATCCCCAGGTCAGGACCATTCATCTGGTGCTGGACAATCTGAACACGCATCGTCGCAAGGCGCTGGTGGACCGTTACGGCGAGGCCGACGGAAACCGCTTGTGGCAGCGGTTCACCGTGCACTACACGCCCAAACACGCCAGTTGGTTGAATCAGGCGGAGATCGAAATTGGCCTGTTGCGCGGCAATGTTTAGCCAAGCGACGGATCGGCAACAGGGAGCGACTGAGTGAACAGGTGGAGGCCTGGAACAGCGAGGCCAACCTCCAGGCCACGCGCATTCAATGGAAGTTCGACCGCGCCAAAGCCCGAGAGAAATTCCGCTACAGTCCGTTCATCACGCGGTCAGAGAACTAGGTGATTGTTCCAGCCTCGTGAAAATGCCTCCAGATCATCTCCGCCGTCTTTCGCGAGACCACCGCAGCCAGCGACTCCGCCGTAGCCTGCTGGACGTCGCGCAAGCTGCCAAAGTGGGTGAGCAGACGCTGGCGGGTCTGCGAACCTACGCCGGGAATGTTCAGCAGTTCCGAACTGCGGTCGCGGATGGCCCGACGCTGGCGATGGTAGCCGACAGCGAAGCGATGGCTCTCGTCGCGGATCATCTGCACGAGGTGCAGCACCGGCGAGCGGCGGTCGAGTACGATGGGCTCATCCTCGCTGCCGTAGAGATAGATGATCTCTTCTTTTTTCGCGATAGCGGCCAACGGCTGAGAGGTCAGTCCCAGCGACTCCAGCGCTTCAGCGGCTGCGTGAAGCTGTCCCAGACCGCCGTCGATAAGGATCAACGAGGGCATCGTCGCGGGTTCCTTGCTCCCGGGGGATCTTTCCTCGAAAGAGGAAGATTCGCCAAGTTCGGATCGGTTTATCGTGGCCGGATTCGGGCGTCCCAGCTGGGCTTGTGAGGGCTTCTTTGCCCGCAACCCATAGCTTACGCCCTGGGCAGTCTTCTTACCGTCTCTGGCGGGCAAGGATGCATCGGCGGCATCGCGGATGCGGCGGTAGCGCCGCTGCACCACCTCTCGCATAGAGGCAAAATCGTCCACCCCCACCACGCTCATCACTTTGAATCTGCGGTAGGCGGACTTGTCCATCTTGCCGTCTTTCCAAACGACGAGCGAGGCCACCGTCTCTGCACCCTGGATGTGCGAGATGTCGAAGCACTCGATTCGTCGCGGTGGCGCGGGAAGCATGAGGGCGTCGGAAAGCGCCTCCTGGATGGCCTCGCGCGATGGCTCTAGCACACGGAAGCGCTGCGTGTAGGACTGCTTAGCGTTTTGGCCCGCCAGATCAACCAAAGAGCGCTTCTCGCCGCGCTGTGGCACGGCAATCTCGATGCGGTGGCCGACGCGTTCGCTAAGCAGCGCGGAGAGTAATTCGCGGTCGTCGCAATCCACCGGGACGAAGATGGTACGCGGAACATACTGTTGATCAATGTAGAGCTGCTTGAGGAGGGCACTGAAGACGTGGCCAGGATTGAAAACGAACGCGTCAGGATCTACGGATGGAAAGGCGACAGCAGATCCTTCTTCCCTCTTCTTTTTCCTCTGCCGGGGTGAGCGAGGGGTTCGGTCACTCAGGATCACAGGTGCAGACGATTCGGGTTGTTCTGCGACGGCCTCCATTAGGCTTTGCAGGTCTTCCCAGAAGAACTCGCGGCGATCGACGATCTTGCCGGCGCGCAGGTGGAAGAGATTCACCGCCAGCGCGCCGTCCTCGTAGTGATAGCCGAAGACATCGGCGTCGTCGTCCTGGCCGGCGGTGGCGATGCGCTGCTTCTCCTCAAGCTGGTGCACGGTGGTGAGCTGATCGCGCAACCGCGCGGCGGTCTCGAACTGCTCGGCCTCGGCAGCAACTAACATGCGGGCGGTAAGAGCCCGCTCCAGTTCTGCGTGACGGCCTTCCAGAAAGAGCTGTGCGTCGCGCACGGCTTCTTTGTACGTCTCCGCCGTAGTGAGGCCCTCAACGCACGGCCCCAGGCAGCGGTGAATGTAGTACTGCAAGCAGGCACGGGGATGATAGCGCGAGAGATCGACCTTGCAACTGGGTAGCAGGAAGCTGCGGTGGATGAGTTCGGCCACGCGGTAGGCCAGGTTACCGGGAAAGTAAGGCCCATAATAGGCCGATCCGTCTTTGCGCAGCCGCCGCGTGACGAAGACCTTGGGGTAGCGGTCGGCAAGCGTCAGTTTCACATAGGGGTAGGTCTTGTCGTCACGCAGTAGGATGTTGAAACGCGGCTTACGCTGCTTGATGAGGTTGTTTTCGAGTGCCAGCGCTTCGCGCTCATTGGCCACCAGGATATAGTCGAGATCAACCGCTTCGCGCATCAGCGAGCCGGTTTTGGCGTTGGCCTGCGAGGCATCAAGCAGATAAGACCGCACCCGCGAGCGCAAATTCTTGGCCTTGCCCACATAGATCACCTCACCCTCGGCGTTCTTGTAGAGGTACACGCCAGGCTGGGTGGGCAAGGCACGAATTTTCTCGTAAAAATCCACGGTTGAGGCAGTCCGCTGCCGCGCCAATTCATAGGATAGCGGGTTCGAGAGGAGATCTCTGGTGTCGCAGCTCGACTGAGAGTAGTCCTTGCCGGATCGGGTAAAAAATGCATGGCCAAAGACCAAGGCTGGTGCAGCCCGTGACAGTCTTCTTTATTGTTTTCATGGAATTAGGCGACCGGCTCCGAATGGCGTGTAACGTGCACGCTATCTGAGGAAAGGAGAAGTTCACCCCGTGGACCGTGTAAGAACTGCACGGCCGGCGGAAAGGACAAAACCATGACCATGAATCGCTATGGATTTGCGTTGACGGCGGTGGCTCTGGCGGCTTTTGTTGTGAGTGGGTGCGCCACTAAAAAATATGTACGCAACCAGACAGCGCCGCTGATCGAGCACACCGGAAGACTGGACAACGAAGCAGCCGAGAACAACCGCCAGATTCGGGATGTCAACAGCCGCGCGCAGTCTGGTATTGCGAAGGCGCAGAACGCAGCGGACACGGCCAACCAGAACGCGCAAAATGCCAGCGCGGAAGCCGCCACTGCCCAATCCGCGGCGAACAACGCCGTGCATCGCGCCGATTCGCTGGACAGTGTGGTGATGGGCCTGGACAACTACAGGAAGGTGGCCGACGTGACCGTGCATTTCGCATTCGACAAAGCCGTGCTGACCAAGGATGATCAATCACAACTGGACAACTTTGCAACGACTCAGCTCATCCCGGCCAAGAACTACATCCTCGAGGTCACCGGCGGTTGCGATTCGACTGGCCCGGTTCAGTACAACTACCAACTGAGTCAGCGCCGCGCCGACGCGGTGGTGCAATACCTGGCCGCGAAGTACAACATTTCCCCGCGGCGCTTTTACCTCATCGGCATCGGCAAGGCGATCGAGGTGGCTTCGAATAGAACCGCGACAGGACGAGCGGAGAACCGGCGAGTCACGGTACAGATGCTGACGAACATGATCCCCGAGTCAGCATCCTCCCAGTCAGCGCAGGCCGAGAATCAGTAACGCCAGTGCGGCGGTGGGTGGGCTGACCGAACGCGCTGCACAAGAGCAGTCAGCAGGCACGGGGGCTGCTCTTTTTCTTGTCTCGATGCGGTCGCGAGGGCTATCTACCCGCGGCTTCCAGCTGCTTCAGGTGCTCCGCGCGCACATCCTTGGCCGTAAACAGCCGGAGAAATGGTGCGCCTTTTGCCGCTGCTTCCACGGCGGGGCGGCCCTTGGAGTCTTCGCGTTCGACGATACAGACAACGACGGCCACAATCATCCCGGCCTCTTGTGCGGCCTCGATGGCGGCGATGGTCGAGGCACCGGTGGTACATACATCATCCACAATGGCCACGCGCGCCCCGGCGCGGCAAAAGCCTTCGATGCGCCGGCCGGTCCCATGCGTCTTTTCAGCTTTGCGGACAAGGAAGCCATGCAGCACCGGCGCACCGGGATTCGATTTTGCGCGCCACGCGCTAGCCGTGGCCACATTGCAGACCACCGGGTCGGCGCCCATAGTAAGCCCACCCACGGCCTCGGCTTCGATGCCATTCGTCTCCAGCAGATCGAGGATCGCATGTCCGGTCAGACGCCCGCCCTCGGCGTGGAGCGTGGTGGTGCGGCAGTCGATATAGTAGTCGCTCGTTCCCCCGGAGGAGAGCTTGAACTGGCCGAGCTTGAAGCTCGTGTGGGCAAGAAGCTGGAGCAGTAGTTGCGCGTAGGTGGAGTTGGCCATCGGATTCGATTGTAAAGGCAACGCGCGGATTTTGGATCGCTTTCACTGCAAACGGCCATGTGGTTTTGCGTGCGGTAAACCCACAAAGCCCGTGGTGGAACCCTTCCGCCAATTGCCCATCAATTGTGCTTTACCCTGGTGGTATGCAATTTCCCAAGATCTATCCCATCCTCGACGCCGGCGTCATTCCCGTCGCAGGGCGCGCGAAGTTTCTGCGACGGCTGGGCAACCAGCTTGCCGAAGCAGGCGTGACACTGCTCGAATACCGCAACAAGATTGGCTCTGACGCCGAATTAATGGCCGATGCGGAGATTCTGCGTGCGGCGTTGCCCGCCCCAAACATCAAGCTAATTCTCGATGACCGCGCGGATCTGGTAGAAAAAGCTGGCTTTGACGGCGTACATGTGGATGCCGGCGACGTTTCACCCGTGGAGGCGCGCCTTTTGCTCGGCCCCGGCCGCATCGTAGGCACATTTGGCGGCAGCGATGCCCTGCTGGAAGGAATCTTGAATGAGCCGGTGGACTATCTGGCTATCGGTCCCGTTTACACTACCACCACCAAGGAAACCACGAGAACGCCGATCGGACCGGAGGGTGTACGCAGACTGCGCGAGCAGGCTGGACCAGAACGTGTGCTGACGGCCGCAGCGGGAATCACGCTGGAGACAGCGCCGTTAGTGCTTACCGCCGGAGCCAGCGCCATCGCTGTTTCCACAGCTCTCTTTCGCGCGCCCGACCCCGCAGCCGAGTTCCGGCGCTGGAGAGCAGAGCTGGAAGAATGATTGAATGGAGAGACCGTCCTAGTTTGAGAGGCTTTTCAGATCGAGAGACTCTTCAAAAAAAGAAAGACAATCCCGGCAAAATAGGGTAGAAATCGCTTGAGTGAAGACCCTAGACCTTACTCCCACTTCGGAACCGCCTCCATCCGCTCAGCCGCCTCGGTTGAAACAGTCGCTCGGCCTCTTTAGTTCCACGGCGATTGTGATCGGGTCCATGATCGGCTCCGGCATCTATATCGTCGATGCCGACATCGCCCGCGATGTAAGCTCGCCCGCGCTTTTCCTGGCTGCCTGGGTCATCACGGCCATCATGACCACGATTGGCGCGCTCAGCTACGGCGAGTTGGCCGCCATGATGCCCAGAGCCGGCGGCCAGTACGTCTACCTGCGTGAATCGCTGGGTCCGCTGTGGGGATTTCTCTTTGGCTGGACGCTTTTCCTCGTCATCCAGACGGGCACGATCGCCGCCGTTGCCGTAGCCTTCGGTACATTTCTCGGGGTTTTTATCCCCTCTGTCTCTACCACCCACTGGCTCTGGCACATCGCTCATGTGCCCGCGCTGCACGTGGGGTCCATGGTAGTGGGCAACATGGAGATTGGCGTCAATACTGCGAATCTTACCGGCATCGCGATCGTGGTCCTTTTGACCGCCGTGAATGTCTTTGGCGTAAAGCTGGGAGCGCTGATCCAAAACATCTTTACCACGGCCAAGGCGTTGTCGCTCACTGCGCTTGTAGTGCTGGCCTGCACGGTGGGCGTGAACACAACTGCCTGGATGGCCAACTTCGGTCCCGGCTTGAGTCAATTCTGGCGCAATGGCGGCTGGAGTTCGCTCCATCCGGTACAGGTGGGCGTGGGCGGACCTACCACGCTTGTAAATGTTTTCGTGATTCTCGCCGTAGTCCAAGTTGGCTCGCTGTTCGCGGCCGATGCCTGGAATAACGTCACCTTCACGGCAAGCGAAGTGAAGAATCCTAAGCGTAACCTGCCTCTTTCACTGGCTCTGGGCACCGGGTTTGTCCTGGCAGTCTACTTCCTGGTCTCTCTGGGCTACCTGCTGGTCCTGCCTCTGCACGGCAATCCGTACGGGATTACGGCGATGGCGCGTGGAATTCAATTCGCCACGGAAGATCGCGTGGCCACGGCGGTGCTAGGGCAGATCTTTCACAACGGCGGCGCGGAGTTGATGGCGGCCGCCATTCTCATCTCAACCTTCGGCTGCGCCAACGGGATGACCCTGGCGGGGGCCCGTGTTTACTACGCCATGAGCGGCGACGGCCTCTTCTTCAAATCCGTGGGCAAGCTGCATCCGCGCTACAAGACGCCTATGGCGGGGCTTCTAGTGCAGGGCGTGTGGACGGTACTGCTGTGCATCTCCGGCTCTTACCTTCAATTGCTCGACTACATCATCTTCGCGGAGCTCGTCTTTTATATCCTCACCATCTCCGGCCTCTTTGTACTGCGCTTCAAGCAGCCCGATGCATCGCGGCCCTATAAAGCGTTTGGCTATCCGTTGCTGCCCGCGCTCTACATCGCCATGGCCGTCTGGATCTGTGTCGTATTATTGCGATACAAGCCCCAGTACACGTGGCCGGGCCTGGTGCTGGTGCTGCTGGGCATTCCGGTATATCTTTTCTGGTCGCGCAGCCTCGCCGACAGGGCGGCCAGCGGCCTTGCAGAATCAGACGCCGGCCGGTAGCAAAGGGGGAGCCACTTGCGTCCGGCCTGCATCGCATCCACCAAGAGACACTCCCGGCGCCACAACGGGGTGGCTCGCACCCAGTCGCGCATGAAATCGTATGGAAGAGGGGTTCATGGCCACTAAGCTGTTAGCGACCAAGCCAATCAACACCATTCTGGCGGAAGCCGCCGAGATACACGAGCACTCACTCAAGCGCGCCCTGGGCCCCATCAATCTGATCACATTGGGCATCGGCGCCATCATCGGCGCCGGCATCTTCGTTCTCACCGGCACCGCGGCCGCCCAGTTTGCGGGCCCAGCGATCGTGCTTTCGTTTGTGATTGCAGGCGTGGGTTGCATCTTTGCAGGCTTGTGTTACTCCGAGTTTGCATCCATGATCCCCATCGCCGGCAGCGCCTACACATACGGCTATGCCACCATGGGCGAACTGGTGGCCTGGATCATCGGTTGGGCGCTGGTGCTTGAATATGCCTTCGGAGCAGCTACGGTGGCCGTGGGCTGGAGCGGCTACGTCACCAACCTGCTGGGCTCTTTCGGACTGAAGCTACCGTTCAACCCCACGCCCGCGGTTTCGTTCCCTCTGTTCGGGCACGCGTTCTCGGCGCACGTTGACCTTTTTGCTTTGTTGGCCATCGTCGTCATCACCATCATCCTGGTGGTGGGTGTGCGCGAGTCAGCCAACTTCAACAGTGCCGCCGTCATGGTGAAGGTATCGGTCCTATTCATTTTTATCGGCCTGGCTGTGATCTTTGCCTTCGGCCACTGGCGCCATATGGTCGTCAACTGGCATCCGTTCATCCCCGAAAACTTGGGGCACTTCGGACAGTTTGGCTGGTCGGGTATCATGCGCGCCGCAGGGGTGGTCTTCTTTGCCTACATCGGCTTCGACGCGGTTTCCACGGCCGCACAGGAAGCAAGGAATCCGCAGCGAGACCTACCCTTCGGCATCCTGGGTTCTCTGATCATCTGCACTGTTCTTTACATCATTGTCTCCGGCTTGTTAACCGGGCTGAAGCCTTATACCACGCTGAATGTCGCGGCGCCGGTAGCCGATGGAGCGGCGGCCATCGGCGTGAAATGGGGCGTGTGGCTGATTGACGTAGGGGCGATAGCAGGATTGGCATCTGTGATGCTGGTGATGCTACTCGGCCAGTCCCGTGTGCTTTACACAATGGCACACGACGGACTGTTCTGGGAATGGGCGTGCAAGATTCATCCGCGATTCCGCACCCCCTACATCACGTCCGTCGTCGTGGGAATTTTTGTCGCCTTACTGGCCGCTTTTTTCCCAATCGCCTTCCTGGGCGAGTTAGTGAGCTTGGGAACTCTGCTAGCTTTCACGATTGTGTGCCTTGGCGTGTGGATCCTGAGGGTGCGGCAGCCAGATTTGCATCGGCCGTTCCGCACGCCCTGGGTGCCGGTGGTGCCCATCTGCGGCATGATTGTGTCGTTGGCGTTGATGCTATCGCTCGATGCGCCGGCATGGATCGGATTTGGATCGTGGCTGATCGTGGGGCAGATCATCTATTTCACCTATAGCCGCAAACACAGCGCCGTGCAGCGCGCCCTGGCTGTCGGTACGGTCAAAGAACAGGATGCACAGGTGCGGCGGTGAGCGGCGGGGTCGCCCGCGTGATCACGCACAAGTAGATTCTTCCGAAAAGCAGCGGTGGGGACGGAAAGCGCCAAATGTATTTGCGAGCGTGACTAGCTAAGTAGACTTAGCCGCCATTTCTCACAGGGGTTGATTTTTCGGTGAGCGGCAGGATGGAACCGGCCAGGAGGGTAGATTCTTGACGAGAAGTTGTCCTTGAGGCGGTCCAGCGCTTGCGCCGAAGATGGATTTGATGCATAGCTCCGCCAGTCCCTTTCGCGGCGGAAGTGGAAAAGTCTGTTTGAGTAGACTCTGACACTCAGCAGCGCAGTGCATCGAAGGCCCAGGCGTAGAGATGCTTCCACGGATAGAAGGAATGCATCTCCAGCCACACGCGCCGCTTTGCCCGTCTCGGCGTGCAGCAGCTTGGCCTCATGCATCTGCCGGCCAGTGATCTTCTGAAGCCGGCAATTGCGTGCCAGTCCAAACAGGAAGTTCACCTGGTTCTCGTCGGCTTCGCGCCAGGCCATCAGTTCCTCGCGGCAGAAGGCCGAGTTGCCGCGCACCACGATGCGCACCTTTGGCCGCCGGGCGCGCAACTGGGCCACGATGCGCTTGACCTCATCCAATGCGCCCACCGCCCCGTCCATGTTGGACGGGGCGGTGGGCGCATACAAGTTGATCTCCGGCGAAGATGTACAAGGGCACGTAGCAGTAGCTGTCGTAGTAGCCGTGGAAGAACCGTTCCGGCTGATGGCCCTGATCCGTGATAGGGTTTGCGCTAGAACAACTTCAAACGGATGACCAGGTATTTCTTGGGGTTCTCACGCATTCCCTGTAGCAGCTGTCGTGCCTGCCGCATGGTTTGGTCGGTGTGATCGTAGAGGGCGCGGTTCTTGACCAGTTGGCCCAACGAGCCTTGGCCTGCGCTGACATCTTTGAGGAGCGAGTCCAGAGTTGTGACGGTATCGTCAAGCTTCTGTGCGAAGAGGGGATCTTTCGCCAGCTTGCCCAGAGAGCCGTTGCCGGCGTTAATTTGGGCCATCAACTGATTGGCATTGGCGGCAGCGGCATTCAGGTGGTTATAGAGCGAGTCGTCGTGGAGCAGCTTGCCCGCGGTTCCTTTGCCCTCGTCGAGTGCCGTAGCCACGTCGTTGAGTTTCGCGACTGTCGAATTGAACCGGTTGTAGAGTGTGTCGTCAGTCATCAACTTGCCGAGCGTACCCTTGCCCTCGCGCACGTTGCTGGTGATGGCGTCGAGATTGTCAGTCAACTCGGCAAATTTTCTGGCTTCCGTAGGATCGTTGATTAAGCGACCGATCATGCCGCGCTCGCTGTTGAGTGTGCTGACGAGGACTTGCGCCTTGCTCATGAGGGAGTTTATTTGCTTGAGGCCGGCCTCGCTGGTACTCACCAGATCCTGAATGTTGGGTGCACCTGTGGAAGCCAGCACCGTACCGTCAACCGGAGGGGGACCGGTAGCGTGCGTCGAGTCAATATCGACAAAACTGTCGCCAAGGACGCCGGCTTGAGTGATGGTGGCGGTCGAATCTACGTGTAGCCCGCCAAGGTACTCGCCGCCTATGCGCATGATGACCTCGACCGGGTTCGGATTATGTCCTGGGACCACTCGGATATGAGCAACGTTGCCGATGGTTACACCTTCAAGGGTGACGGGGGCACCTTGTTTCAAACCCGAGGCGTTGTCAAAGTAGCAGAGGAGGGTAATCTTGCGCGCAAACAGGCCGCCCGTGGAGCCGGACATGAGGAAGATAAGGCCGATGAGCACAGCCATGCCCATCAAGACCAATGCTCCCACTCTCAGTTGCGACCACTGAATATCTTTACGGCTCGGCACTTGACTCCTCGCACGAAATTTAGCCGGCTGACGCCTTGAGGATAACAGAAGCCGTGGGTTTAAATTCCATTTTCAAGCACGACGCTAGCCACGGCCAAGGACGCCGTATGTGAGAGAGAAAGCGAGGCGAGAGTCGCACCCAGATGGAAGGCGCGTTGCGCCGCGCGTCCTTGGAAGCGCAGGCTGGGTCTTCCACTTAATTCTCTGACGACCTCGATCTCCAGCCAGCTTATACCATTGCTGATGCCTGTTCCCAAGGCCTTAGCGGCTGCCTCTTTGGCTGCGAAGCGGGCGGCTAGGCTTTCTGCTGAGTTGCGCTTACTCAGGCAATAGGCCTGTTCGGCGCCGGTGTAAACGCGGTCGAGGAATCGTGTGCCGTAGCGATTGATGGCGTGCTGAATGCGCTCTATCTCGACCAAATCGATACCGGATCCGACAATCATCCTGACTACCAAGCTACAACATTTGGCTTTTCCGCCGCTGGCAGAACGCGGTGCTGCTATTTCTGATTGCCGCCGATGATTGTACTGTACCGGCCAACCCTCCAATTACCCCTGACTGCAAAGTACTGCCGGTCCAGAATGCATCCTGTTTCAAAGCCGGTCAAACAGCGTTCGACTCCGGAGCAGCCGTTATCTTCACCGGGGGCGCTTCCGATAACAGTTTTGTGAAGCAGAGGATGCTGGGAAGTCAGTGAGGGGCGGAAATGACTCCATCGTGGGTAATGCAGCTGAAGGCAGTTTCCGCCGAGGAGCCGGCGCGGCTGGTGCAATCTCTCACCGGGGGAATCCTTGGCTGCGGCGGATGGGTTTTGAGCCGCGGGGCCAGCGACACAGGGATGGTGAGCATGCTCTTTGAGTTTGAACGGCAGACCTGCGTGGATATTTACAGCATCTTAATTGCGGCAGGGTTGGAACTGAGCCAGAGCGGGCATATCCGCTTTACTGAGCTCTGCCAGTGCACGCGCAGCCACCCGGAGGATTGCGGCAGAGACATTGCCAGCATCGAATTGGAGATCCAAACCTTTCCGGTGGAAGCGATGTCGAGCGCACCGCCATCGGCCTTGACGGTGTAGGAAAGCCGGTAGCATTTCCACAGGGTGGAGCAAGACCGGCCTCAACCGGCCTCGACCAATCCGTAGCGTCGCTGCCAGGTGTCCTTAAGCCGCTCCCGCACGCGGAGGCGCTCAGCTTCTGTGGCTTCACTGCCCGACTCGGCGGCGAAGCGCGCTGCTTCTAGTTTGGCCAGCTCCAGCAACTGGCGGTCGCGAACGAGGTTGGCCACACGAAACTCCGGCAGGCCGGCTTGGCGGGTCCCGAAGAACTCGCCGGGGCCGCGCAGGGAGAGATCCAGTTCGGCTAGCTCGAAGCCGTCCTGGGTGCGCACCATGGCGTTCAGGCGCTCTTCGCCGAGCGGGGAGACGTGGTCGCCCGTGATGAGAATGCAGTAGCTCTTAGCGGCGCCGCGGCCTACCCGGCCGCGCAACTGATGCAACTGGGCGAGGCCGAAGCGTTCCGCATGCTCGACAACCATCACGGTAGCATTGGGAACATCGACCCCAACCTCGATGACCGTGGTGGCCACCAGCACATCGATTTCGCCGCGCTGGAAGCGGCGCATGATCACGTCCTTGTCGTCGGCGTCGAGACGGCCGTGGAGCAATCCGACGCGCAGGCTGGCGAAGGGGCCAGTGCGCAAGACTTCGTACATTGCAACCGCGGACTTCAAGCCGGATTTTGCGGTCGAGCGGGCTTGTTGCGTCGCGCCGGGAAACAGCTCCGCCGCTTTTCCTTTGCGGGCAGGTTTCTTTTGCGCCGGAATCGGCGGCGCGATTCCGTCCTCGGGGTCGTGAGAAAAGTCGAGTTCGGGCTGGTCGTCCTTCGTTCCTTCAATCACCGGATAGACGATGTAAGCTTGGCGGCCCTGCGCCACATGTTTGCGCACAAACTCCCAAACTTCCGCGGCGGTCTCTCCGGGGACGCGGCGGGTGACGATGGGCGTCCGGCCGGGCGGCAGCTCATCGAGGACGCTCAGGTCGAGATCGCCGTAGAGCGAGAGCGCCAGCGTGCGCGGGATGGGCGTTGCGGTCATGACCAGAACGTCGGGCTCGGCCTGGCCGGGCTTCTTCATCAGCTTGAAGCGTTGCATGACGCCGAAGCGGTGCTGCTCGTCCACAACGACAAGGCCCAGGCGGTCAAACTCGACCTTCTCCTCGATAAGCGCGTGGGTGCCGATGATGAGCTGCGCCTCGCCGCGATTGATGAGGCCGCGGTTGGCCCGCTTGCGGCTCTCGTCGAGCGAGCCGGTGAGGAGGACGATGCGCGGCTTGCGGCTGGAGCGCTCCAGGAGCTTGCGGACGGCGAGAAAATGCTGGACGGCGAGAATCTCAGTGGGCGCCATAAGGGCGGCCTGGTAGCCGTTCTCCATGGCCACCAGCATGGCCTGGAAGGCGACGATCGTCTTGCCGGAGCCCACGTCGCCCTGAAGAAGCCGGCGCATGGGCGTGGGCGCGCGCATGTCGGCGGCGATCTCACCCAAGGCACGCTTCTGTGCCGCCGTGGGATGAAAGGGAAGCACCTCGCGGATAGCTTCACGGGCTTTTTCGTTGGTGGCAAAGGCTATGCCAGGGCGTTGCTTCATGCGGCGGCGCTTGAGTTCCAGGCCCAGTTCCAGAAAGAAAAGCTCCTCGAAGATGAGACGGCGATGGGCGGGTGTGGAGGCGCCTTGCAACTGC
>JAKABE010000458.1 GCA_021801945.1 Acidobacteriota bacterium | reverse complement strand
CTGCGGGGTCGATCTGCTGGGCGTTCCTGAGCCAGGGGACGGCGGCCGCGATGTTGGCCTCCTGGATATAGAACTCTCCGAGATTGTGCATCACGGCGAAATTCCTAGGATCGAGAGCGGCTAACAGGATTAACTGCTTCTGGGCCAGGTCTTTCATTCCCCGCCGTGCATAATTGGCGGCCAGGTTCTCTCGCGTGGGAATGGATTGGGGATTGGCGCGCACCACCTCCGCAAGAGGTCCGGTCGCTCGCGCCTCTTCGCCATTGGCGGAGAGCACAAGCCCAAACAATTCGTTGGCGTTGAAATCTGCCGGCCGTTGCGCGACGGTCTGCGTCAGTAGAAGTTCGGCGTCCTTTTATCGGCCTTGGTGATAGTCCTGCTCCGCCTGCTGCAGCTTCAGCTCGAAAGTTTGTGCCAATGCTTTCACAGGCGCACCGCATCCCAGGACCAGCATGGCCAAGCAACACAACCTTTGGAGATGGCAAAATATTCTCGAACTCCCTATCGTAACTACGGGCGCCACGGTCTTTCAGCCTCCAGAAGTAACGAGGCACCAGCTCTGGAGCCAGGGGCATTTCTATTCATTGTTGAGGGCCCCCTCGCAGGACGCCTTAGGGCGTTCACTCAGGACGGTTCTTGCCGTTCTTGCCTAAGACGGTGTAAAAGTTTTCTTGTGAGCATCGCCGGAGTGCTGCCACGGGAAGCGCATGAGGAATTTCGGGGCCTAGAAACAATTCGATCGCGCGGGTCTGCATGACAGGGTTGGAGTCTAGCAACCGCTGAAAAATCACTGTCAACGCTGGACGCGCTCTTGACGCGCTCTAAAAAAGCAGAGCACTCGCTATGCCAAAGTGTAAATGGATTTATTAGGAAATATGCTTCCCGTCGAGGGCGGCAAACGCTTTCCCGATCTTGACAGAGCGGGATTCGGCTCACTAATCTTTGTGCCCTGTGCAAGAGATCATGCGTATCACGCACGATCTGGGTTGCTTCCCAATCCTCAACCCCGAGTGGCGCGGCCGCATAGAAGAGCTTTGTTCAGAATCTGGCTCAAGCAGTCTTCCAGGTTTCCGGCGTGGAGATGCGGCCTGCCAACTCTAACTTGTTTTCTTAAAGACGAGCGAAAGGGATGCTGACACTGATGGGATACTTCAGGCGCGTTTTCTTCCTGGTGGGGCTGATGATTCTGGCCTGCGGCGGAACGGCCGGTCTTGCGCAATCGCAAGCGGCACTGCCTCCCGGCACGGGCCGTCAGGTTCTAGAGCGCATGTGCACGCGCTGTCACGGACTGAACGTCATCACCGGCCAGCGCATGAACCACAACGAGTGGTCAGACGAGGTGCAGGACATGATCTCGCGGGGCGCGGTGGGAACCCCCGAGGACGTGAACCAGGTTGTTGCCTACCTGACGGCAAACTTCGGCCGGGGCCAGGCATCCCATGACAAAGCTGCTCCGGCCCCTGCTGCCGAGCAGCCTGCAGCCTCCTCCGAGCCAAGCATTCCGGCCGCGGTGGAAGATGCATGGCCGAATCTTTCCGCCGGGGTTACACCGCAGCGCCTGCTGCATGCCAGCGCCGAGCCGCAGAACTGGCTCACGTTTGCCGGCACTTACAGCAGCGATCACTACAGCCTTCTGAAGCAGATCACGCCCGCCAATGCGCGGAATATGGAATTGAAATGGGTGTTCCAAGCGCGCTATCTGGACCCGTATGAGACCACGCCGCTGGAAGTGAATGGAGTGCTCTATACCATGCAGGGCGACGATGTGGTTGCCCTGGACGCCACAACGGGCCGCCTGTTCTGGATCTACCGCTATACGCCGGAAGCCGATGCGCGCCTGTGCTGCGGCCGCATCAGCCGCGGCCTGGCCATCCTGGGCAACACCCTGTACATGGCCGCGGTGGATGCGCACCTGATCGCCATCGACGCCAAGACCGGGACACCCATCTGGAACGTCAAGGTGGCCGATACCACCAAGGGATATACCATGACGATTGCGCCGCTGGTGGTGCGCGGCAAAGTCATCGTCGGAGTGGCGGGTGGAGAGTACGGGATCCGCGGCTTTATCGCAGCGTACGATGCCCATTACGGCAAACTGGATTGGCGCTTCTATACGACGGCGGGGCCGGGCGATGCCGGCCGCGACACCTGGGGTGGCGAATCGTGGAAGCACGGCGGCGGCTCGGTGTGGCTGACTGGCTCCTACGATCCTGAAACCAATCTCCTCATCTGGGGTATCGGCAATGCCGGCCCGGATTACAACGGCGATGTGCGTCCCGGCGACAATCTTTACACCAGCACCATGGTGGCGCTGGACGCCGACACCGGCAAGCTGAAGTGGCACTACCAGGCCAATCCTCACAACGAATTCGACTGGGACGCCGTGCAGACGCCGGTGCTGGCGACCATCAACTGGAAGGGCCATCCGCGCAAAGTAATTTTGTGGGCCGATCGCAACGGCTTCTATTATGTGCTGGACCGCGACACGGGCAAATTTCTTTTGGGCAAAGCCTTCGTCAAACAGAACTGGAACGACGGTTTCGATGCCAACGGGCGGCCCATCATGAGCCCGACGGCTAAATCGACCACCACCGGCACTCGGATTTTCCCCGACAATCAGGGCGGCACCAACTGGTTCTGCCCCTCGTTCGATCCCGGCACCGGGTTCCTCTATGTCAATGCCCGCGAGAATTACTCCACGGTCTTTTTCAAGGGAGACCAGGAATATGTGGAGGGGAATCGCTACGATGGCCGCGGCCATCACCGCTTTCCAAGAGTTACCGCTCGCGTGGGCGCCAATGAAGAAGAGTACACCGCAGTGCGGGCGCTCGATCCTGCGACCGGTGCAATGCGCTGGCAGTTCAAGCTGAATACTGGCAATAGCCTGCACACCTTCGAGGGTTGGCAGACGGCCTTTGGGGCAGCGGGCATTCTCACCACGGCGGGCAACGTGCTGTTCACGGGGGGGCGCGAGGGCTACTTTGTTGTTCTGAACGCGCAGAACGGCAGCCT
>JAKABE010000457.1 GCA_021801945.1 Acidobacteriota bacterium | reverse complement strand
CGGCTTGTGGGTCACCGGTCTGCTGGAAGATTTCATAAAGCACGCCACTGCGCAGCTTGGCCGCCCAAAACGCGCCCATGCCGTTCTGAATAAGAACGTCTTCCTCGATGCGGCGAAACTCCGGTGAAGTGGTGGTGGAAGAAGCGCCGCGTGCCTTGGAGAGCGCTTCGCTGGAAGCGGCTGTGAAGTCTTCAATCCACTGGGCCACTTCAATCGGCGAATACTTGGGGTTGAGGCTTCCGGCAAGCAGGTCCTGCGTGTGCTCGACGATGGTGGAAAAGAGCTGCGGGTCAAGCGGACTTACGGTTCCGAAACATTTCGGCTCGGGCGTGTCGTTGTAGGGCGAAGGCTCGCTGTCAAGCACGATGGGCATGTTGGTATAGAGTTCCGGCCAGAAGGCGTGATTCGATGCCGAAGGCAGATGCGCAGAGGTGACGAGCGCAAGGATTCGGGCGGAGTTGGCGCAGGCGGCTTCGATGTTGACGGCGCCGCGGCCGAAGAGGCCCTTGAGATACCGGAGGGTGACTTCCCGGTCGGAGTCGGGATTGTAGAGTTTGCGGCCCCAGACGCGGTAGTAATACTCGTACTTCTTCCAGTCGGCATCGGGATTCAGCGAGGCCTCGGCATAGGCGCAGCGGCTGCCGGGGTGGCCAGAGCCTTCGCGGCCTTTGAAGGTTAGCGGCTCCATGAGATCGATGCCGTATGCGCCGCAGAAATGAGCGGTCCGCCCGTAGGCGGCGGCCATCTCCGGATCGGCTGAGAGCAAGTGGCGCTGCGTTCCTGGCCAAAGGCGGAACATCAGCTTGGCTTTGCTGCCTTGCTTCAGGAAATCCGCGTAGCCGTAGCGCGTGAAGGAGCGAGACCCGGAGCTCAAACTGAAGAGGCGAGAATCGATGTGCCGGTTCGGGTTGGGAATCTCGAGGGCGCGAATGTCGGCTTGGTTGTAACCGAGGCTCTGGTGCTCAGCGGAGTACTTGGCCCCGAGTTTGACGGGCATGCCGGTAGCCACGGCAATGTCAATCATGGTCTGGTTGACGCCCTTGGCATGCATTTCAATTTCAACCGTGCGGCCGGCGTGGGCGATGGCTTCGAAGAGCGTTCTCCAAAAGTCGTAGCTGCCTTCCGGAATGCCGCTTTCGCCGTGGACACGCATGGTGATCCCCTGGATTTGCGGGCATTCTTTCAGGATGATTGCCAGCGCATCGCGGCAATACGCGGCGTGACTCTGCGGCGTTAAGCCTTCGATGCGGTGGTATGCGTTGGGGCTGTCGGTCCATTGGTAGGCGTGGGTCCAGATGCCGAGCTGGAAGTGGAGGCCGCGCGAGCTGGCCTCACCCGCTATGAACTTCAGCGCTTCGAAGTTGCGAGTGCGTTCTTCTGCACTGAGCGGTACCGGTTCGGGGAGCGGTCTGCCTTCAGCGCTGCGAAGCTGCATGACGCGAACGCCGCTGTAGCCCGGAACCTCGACGAGATAAGGATAGGGCAGGTAGAAATAATCGTCGGTGACTCCGCGGGGAAAGTCGTATTCCAACCCGAAGGCAAGGCCGAAGCGGTTAAAGCGGTTGGTGATGAGCGCATCGAGATAGGCAGGCCAGAATTGGCGGTCGTAATACCAGGGCTTGTCCTCGATTTCGCTGCAAAAGTAACGGCTGACGCAACGGATTTTATTTGCCGGCTGCTCCTGCACGGGCGCTGTCAGGTGAAGCGCTCCGTAAGGATCGGCGTTGAAATGGACGCGCTCAGCCAATTCCAGGAGCCCATAGATGTAACCGCGGGAATTTGTGGCGGAGACCAGAAGGGCCGGCGATTCTGTCAGCTTGCCGGGAGCGAGACGGACGCTGTCAGGCGGAGCGGGATCCCTGGATGCCGGCGGAAAGTACTTGGCTAATCCTGAAGCAGGTGCCGCTGCGACGATGCAGAGGCTGGAGTTGTTGATCGCATCCGCTGAGGCAATGATCTCGCACACGACGTTCTTCAATGCAAGTGCCTGGCGAAGGCGAGTGGCCGCCCACTTCACGGGAGGTGTGGAAGCATTTGGATCCTTGGGATCAAGAAGGATGGAGATTTTGTGCGGCCGAGTTGCACCCGCAGCAGGCGTGAGGCTGCAAACGGTAGTTGCACCGGCGATTTTGATGAAGTCTCTGCGCTGCAATTTGGAGCCCGGTCCCAGTGTCATCTATTTGGCTCCCATGGCGCCGGCTGATTCTCTAAAGTGCTCATGTCTGTGGCGGCCGCAGGTTGCGGCTGGCCGGCGGTTCAATGCTGGCGGTCGAAGATCCTGCAGCGTCGAAACCGGCCTGCGGGACTTGGTGCACTCATTCCGCACAGGAGATTTAGTCTAGCAGATCGGTTTGGGGGCCCGTGAAGGGAGAAGGGCGCGCGGCCTGCACGGCTGGTTCAGCAGTCGGAGTAAGGACCAGAGTTGTTCTCAGCCGCCGCTAGACGGAGATACCAACCGCACCTCCGGTTCCTACAGAATGTAGCTTGCAGATTTCCCGCACTACGCTCTCCGAAAGTTGTCTAAGGGCGACTCTGATCAAGTATCGGCTGGGTTGATATTTCTTAGAACCTGTTTACGATCTCTTGAGCAGCCACCCGAGGAATGCCAGGTGGACCATTTGCAGGCTGTTGTTCAGGGGAGCGGATCTCCGCGAGCCAGACGACCGCACCACGCAGTAAGATGGCTGACGCCGGTGGAGTTTGCTTTCAAGACGCGACTCCTTTTGGGTTCGACCCCATGGCCAGCGGCTAAAGAGACACATCCATGCGAAGAGTATTGCTTCTCCCTGTCTTTTTCATCACCTACGCTCTGGCCTATTTGGACCGCGCCAACTATGGCTTTGGAGCGGCTGCGGGCATGGCTCAAGCCTTGCACCTCACGGAGAGCCGCTCGGCCCTGCTGGCCGCCCTGTTTTTTCTGGGTTACTTCGTTTTTCAGGTGCCTGGCATGCTGCTCGCGCGCAGGTGCAGCGCCACGCGGCTGGCCTTTCTCGCGCTCCTTTTATGGGGAGTGTTGG
>JAKABE010000456.1 GCA_021801945.1 Acidobacteriota bacterium | reverse complement strand
ACCGCAGCCCTGCAATTCAATCGCGAGCGAATGAATCTTGCCGCACAGTCCGGCTATCTAAATGCCATGGCAGCTGCCACCTATCTCGTCCACAAGGGCGTGCCC
Organism: Acidobacteriota bacterium; assembly: GCA_021801945.1. The sequence continues at coordinate 2,917 of JAKABE010000456.1, read as the reverse complement.
TTCCGCACCGCACATGAAAAGGTTGGCCAGGCGGTGCGCTTCGCCATCGAAAAGGGCGTGGAACTGGGCGATCTCCCGCTCAACGAGCTGCGCCAGTTTGGCGAAGAGTTCGGCGAGGACTTTTACTCGGCTGTCACCCTCACCGCCACGCTCGACTGTCACGATGTCCTCGGCGGGACCGGGCGCCGGCAGGTCGAGCGGGCGCTGGCCGTCGCATCCAAGCGCGTCGCCGCGCTCAATGGAATTCACGTGGCGGAGGCTGCCCATGCGGGTGCGTAAAGCCCTGCTCCAGGACGCCTCGAACGTTTACGACCTGGTGAATTCGCTCTCCTCCGACGGCACGCTGCTGAAGCGCGCCTTCGCTGAAATCTGCGAGAACATCCGCGACTTCACCGTGGCTGAGTCCGACGCTGGCGTCTTCCTCGGCTGCGGCGCGCTGCACTTCTACGGCCCGCATCTCTGCGAGGTACGCTCCATCGTCGTCAAGCCCGAGGCCAAGGGCAAGGGCGCTGGCGGCAGCATTCTGAGAGCGCTCATCGAGGAAGCCGAGGAGCACGGCATCCAGTCCGTCTGCCTGTTCACCCGCATTCCTGATTTCTTCTTCAAGTACGGCTTCCGCATCGTGGAAGACAAGGCTGAGTTGCCCGACAAGATCTTCAAGGACTGCCAGAGCTGCCCACGCCTGCACCGCTGCGACGAAGTAGCCATGGTGCGCGGACGGATTCCGCGGATTTCAATTCTCGGACCGCGGCACGAGGCGCAGGAGTTGGTGCGGCTGTCGGGGTGAAGACAGCTCTTAGCTCTTGGCGTCGCGGGTCAGAAATATCGTCCAGTTTCCATTGCCGGTTGGCTTTTCCGCAGTCTGCTCTTACGCCCCATTCGGGGCCGCGCCATCTGTCATTGTCACGCGCTGACAGGTGGCTGAAGACGAAAAGACAACCGCGGTTCGCTCGCCACGCTTACCCACTCACGATAAAGCCACGGTCGGAGCCCCAAACGGGCTCCGCTCAGGATGGCATGGCTTTCTTTGATTGGATTGTAGATACTCGTTGCCACGAGAGTGCCTAAGCCAACGAGATTTTAAGTGCCGCTCCATAGCCGTGGGCCGGGCCGGGCTGCGTCGGCATTCGCACGCGCAGGGATTGAGCAGTCTGCTTCCACATGAGCTTCCGATCCGTCCCCAGCAAAACCACGTCCGCGATCTTGCCCGGCTGCGTCTGGCTTGCTGTACCCAGCGAAGAGATCTCCGTCTCACCCTCGGGCCAGCCCATGAAGATTGCGTAGATCACCGTATTCGCCTTGTTGCGCGTAAAGCGGACATCCTGGGGACCGAGAAGGCTGACGCTGTTCCCCTGGAAGGAGCCGCTCACAACCTTGGATGGCCCTTCGCCGTACACCTTCCAGGGCCGCGTCGCGTAGATGGCCTCGCCGTTGATTTTCATCCAGGCGGTGACTTGGTCGAGCACCGCAATCTCCTTGCTGTCGATGGTGCCGTCCGGCAGCCCGGGAATATTCAGGATGAAGGTGCCGTTCTTGCTCACTGTGTCGATGAGCCAGTGGATGACGTCGCGCGGCGGCAGATAACCGCCGTATTGCCCGTCCATGTCATAGAGCGCGCGCTGGTAGTGCCACTGGCCGATGCAGGTTTCCGACTGCCAGGCATAGGGCATGATGCCGCTGGTGAGGCCGCGTTCGTAGTCCGCCACCACGGCCTTAGCAAGCCGGTCGGGCACATTCTTAATGTTGAGCACGGCCTCCATCTTGCCGCCGTGGGTCTGGAGATTGTGGTTGTAAAAGTAGGCGCCGATGTTCATACCACCCCAGCCCAGAGGCAGCAGCGCGTTGTCAAAGTAGAGCAGGTCGGGATTGTGCAGATCGATCAGGTCGCGGGTGCGATCGTAGAAGTTCTTCACATAGGATGGGTCGGGCAGCGCGTTGTGCGGGTGCTTCGCCGAGTAGAGTTGCTGGGGATCGAAACCCTGCCACCATTGCTCCTTGCCCTCGGCTTCGGTCATCACGCCGTCATAGGGCACGCCCGTCAGCGGCCCGGTCTTGTCCGCGCCATGCGAGGTCTGGAACCACCACCAGTTGCGCGCCTGGTGAATGGTGACACCCAACCGCAGCCCGTTCTTGCGGGCCGCCGCCGCCCAGGCGCCCACTACGTCGCGATGTGGCCCGATGCGCGCGGCGTTCCACTGGTGATGCTTCGAGTCCCAGGTGTCGAATCCATCGTGATGGTTGGCGAGCGCGATGAAGAACTTGGCGCCGGCTTCCTTGTAACGCTGGATCAGCGCCTCAGGCTCCCAGTTGAGCAGCGTCCACTGAGCGCAGAGGTCCTTGTAGCCGAACCGTGACTGAGGGCCGTAATGCTCCAGATGGTACTGGTATTGGCTTGGGTGGTGATCGTACCCATACTTGCTCTGGATGTACATATTGCGCGCATACCAGTCGCCGTCCTCGGGAACGCATTGCGGAGACCAGTGGGCCCAGATGCCGAACTTGGCGTCACGGTACCACTCCGGCGCTTCGTATTGGAGGAGCGAATCCCAAGTGGGCTTGAAGGGACCTTCGCCGCTGAGTCCCGCGACGGGCGCGATCATGGGCACACCATCCCAGGAGCCGCCGGGCACGGGCAGTTCGGGCGGTTTACCCCAGCCGCTTGGCTCCCAAGTCGTTTCGTCGAGCTTCCCTTCCACGATCCGGCCATTAACCAGGGTGTAGAAGACTCTCTTTTCGGCGGGCGTGGCGCAAAACTCTGCGTAGGACTGGCGGAGTGAATTGAAACCGGCAGGGACGGGCGCGGATGTACCGGTCTGGCCCAAGGCAGGAATGGCCTTGGCGGCAGCAGCGGTCGCCATCAGCTTGCAGAATTCTCTTCTTTGCATGTCTTAGTTCTCCCTGAAATGATTATGCCTTC
>JAKABE010000455.1 GCA_021801945.1 Acidobacteriota bacterium | reverse complement strand
TCCCTTCGGCCCATCTGGATCGAGCTTGACGCTGGTGGGCAGCCCATTCGGCCGCTGCGCGCCTACGTCGGCCACCGTGGCATCGGCCGGCAGAACGATCGAGAACGACTTCTGGCTCCACTGCGTGGTTGGCGGCGAACTGGTGTTGTGCACAAAGTAGCGCTCCTCGATCTGCAACTGGCCGTTGCTGGTTTCCGCCTCGATCACATCGGCCTCGATGGAGACGCCTTTCACCTTGGCAGCCACATCGTAGACGGCGATGTCGCCCTGACCGCCGCCCTGGGGCGCGGCGATGAAGTAGCCCGCGCCCTGGTGCGTGACGCGAATCAGATAGGGCCCGCTGGCGGGCATGTTCAGGGTGTAGTGCCCCTTGGCGTCGGTCGTGGCGTGCGCGGCTTCGCCCATGTTGGCCTGCACATCGAGCAGCACCACGGCGTCGCCCGCGGCGGGCTTGCCCGTGGTTTTGTTGGTCACCGTGCCGGAGACGGTGGCAGCCTGTGCCAGCGCAGCGGTCCACAGCATGCAGACTGCAAACGTACTTGCGATGAATCGGGTGAATTTCATTCTTTTATCGATCCTTGCTTGTTCCATCAGGTGCGGGCGTCAACGTCCGCATGACAGCCGGACTCAAGACCGGCGCTTTCACTTGCAGCCGGAGCCTTCGGATTTCACGGCTGTTGCAGGCGGTCGATTTCCGCCAGTAGCAGACCGGTTTCGTTCTCCAGTTGTGTACGCTGCGCCTGGAAATCCTCCTCCGGGTACTTGCCGGCGCGAAATTCAAAATTCAAGTCGCGGAGGTTCTCGTAGAGCTGGTCTTTGCGCTCAAGCAGAAAATCGAGGCGCGTCTTCTCGGTCTGGCTGGCAAATGCGTTCTCCGGCCAAAACGTATAGACCAGAAGTGCAGCCAGCATGAGCACGCCGGCGATCAGGCCCTGAGTTTCGTTCATCGGGTAACCCCTCCATCGAAGCCGGAATCTGTATCCCGGCGGATCCGCTCAATGCGTTCCCGTTCGGCGGGATCGAGCGTGCTCAGATCCTCCGCTCCAGCATGCTGGGGGTGGAACCCGCGTAGGCCGCCCCAGCGCCGGATCAGGAGTAGAGTGCCCAGCAATGCTGCCAGGAAAACCGCAAAAGGCGCGATCCATGCCACCAGGTCGAAGCCCTGCGCCGGCGGCGCGGCCAGCACGGTGGCGCCATACTTGGCCACGAAGGCATTGAAGATCTGCTGGTCGTTCATGCCGCTGGCGACATCGGCACGGAGTTCGCTCAATTCCTGCGTTGATTCGGTGCAGCCCACGTGATTGCATTCGCCGAGCAATTGCGCGCAGCCGCAAGTGCACATCATGCGGTGATCCAGGTTCTGTACCCGCGAGTCGGCGTTCGTCGCGCCCATCGAGAAGCAGACCGCAATGGCGAGCACGAGCGCCTGGGCGCTCTTCATCCAGAAAGAGAAAGAGCGCAGTCCGAAGGGCGCCTTCTCGGTCCCCCATCCTTGCCGCAGGAAACGAACGAAGGATAAGGCGTGGAAATGCCCAGTCGGCGGGGCAGGCTTGGGCTTGAAATCGATCGTTTCGGGTACGCGCGCGCTCTCAGGCTTGCGCGCCGCCACCTGGCTCTCGCCGTCTGCCGGCGCCGGAGGGATTGGTTTCTCCGGGAAGGAGATCCGTAGCCCCATCAGTCTCCTCCTTTGAGTACGACTACAGCTTCAGCGGGAACCGCGCTCGCCGGGAAACGTACCGCCGACGTGGCCGGAGCCAGGCTCGGCACCAGCGCCACAAAAGTACCAAACACCATGATCGCCAGCCCGAACCAGATCCAGCCCACCAGCGGGTTCAGGAACGCCTTGATGATGGGCTGGCCGGTATCGGGATTGATGCCCTCATACACCACGTAGAGATCCCACTCCGGCGTGGAGTGGATCGTCACCATCGTCTGCGGCTGGTCGCCTTCGCCCAGGTGGTAAATGCGCCGCTCGGGCGACATCTGAAACGCCTTTTTGCCGTCTTGATACACGTCCAGCAAGGCAAAATTGGAGTCGTAGTTCAGGTTCGAGTCCTGGGTTGCGCCCATCTGCCGGAGCGTGTAAGGGCCCACGCTCATTTCATCGTGGAACGCCAGTTCTTTCTCCGTATTGCGGTTGAAAGCCTGCCCAGCCAGGCCAATCACCACCACCACCACGCCGATGTGCACGATGTAGCCGCCGTAGCGCCGGGTGTTGCGGCGGGTGAGCAGCCAGATGGCCGAAAAGAGGTTGCGGTGCGTCTGCTTTGCGATCACGGCCGATCCGCGGAGAAACTCCGAGATGATTGCGGTCATGACCGCCGCAGCCAGCGAAAACGCCACCAGCGCGTAGAAGTCGCCGTTCTGGTAAACCCCGTTCCTCCACGGCCGCACGCCCGCGGCCAGGCAAACGATCACCGTGGTCCACAAGGCGATGACCGGCAGAACGAAGTTGCGCTTGACTGCCTTGAACGAAGTGGCGCGCCACGGCAACAGCGGTCCAACCCCGGTAAGAAACAGCAGGAACAAGCCGATGGGAACCGCCACGCGGTTATAGAACGGCGCCCCCACTGTTACCTTGGAGCCCTGAACATATTCCGAGAGGATGGGGAACAGCGTGCCCCACAGGATCACGAAGCAGGCCGTCAGCAGCACCAGGTTGTTGAACATGAAGCTGGACTCGCGGCTGACCAGCGATTCCAGATGATGCTCGGCCTTCAGATGGCTTCGCTGCAGGATGTAAGTGAAGATGCAGACCGCCAGCACAATCACCATGAAGGCGATGAACCAGTTGCCGATCGACGACTGCGCGAAGGCATGCACCGAACTCACCAATCCGGCGCGCGTCAACAGCGTCCCCAGCAGTGTGAGCAGGAAGGTGGAGAAGATCAGCCACACATTCCAGCTCTTCATCATGCCTTTGCGTTCCTGCATCATCACCGAGTGGAGGAATGCGGTGCCGGTCAGCCAGGGCATAAAGCTGGCGTTTTCCACCGGATCCCAGCCCCAGTAGCCGCCCCAGCCC
>JAKABE010000454.1 GCA_021801945.1 Acidobacteriota bacterium | reverse complement strand
TTCGCCGTAATGGTTCTCGGCCAGTAACTGGGCGATGGTGCGGCGAAAGTCCCAGAGAAACCTGTCAGTGTCCTGGGTGCTCTGGATAACCACTCCGGTCAAGGTAGGCAACCATGGCCGGGGATTGTAGCCACGCAGCCGCTCAAAATCGCCGAGCATGTCATTGGTCCAATTTTGCGGGCCGGTTTCGATGCTGTCAGTCACGAGATAGGAGATGCCGGCGCGGCCCATCATCGAGGGGCCGACGGTATTCGCGTACATCTGCAGGTAGTGGTCGAGATAGCCCTTCACGTCCTGGCGGCTGAGTTTGTCCGCCTCGAGGCCGGTAGCCTCCTGCGGGGCCGGCCCATTCTCGTGGCCGGTGAGCGAGTAGCCGATGCGCAGGATCATCCAGTGGCCGGGTGGGGGCATCCAGTTGAGCGTGCCGTCGGGCTTCATTTTGCCGGTCAGATCGATCACATCGCGCAGGGGCACGATGAAGCGCGGCGCAACCTGCGGATCAAAGATGGCGTAGTAATCGCGCGCGGTGGCGAACCCCGCGCGCTCTTCGAACTCGTTCACACGCGCGCCGCTGGCCAGTACGAGCTCGGTGATGCGCTGATTGAAACGGAACCTGGCGTCGGGCACCGGCGGAAACACCAGCCGGAAGTAGCGCGCCGTCACGGCGTCAAAGGAGACTGTCCGTTGCACGATGCTGCTGGGTGGAATGTCAACGATCTTGTGAAAGTGCGTGCCGTCGTCTCCAGCCTCAAGGTATGGGTTAGGAATGCCGCTGAAATGATCGAAGATGCTGGCGATGCCGGTCAGGTCGGCCAGAGTCACGGCTTGAATCATCTGTGGGTGGCCGTAGTCGAACTGCACCCAAGCCTGGCCGCCTGGCTCCGCGGCTGGCAGATCGAGCGCGACGGTGTTCACATCGCCGTCGGATAGCGCGGCTACGTTCACTTTCCCGCCGCTCGAGGTGACCTTTGGATGCAACTTTGCCTGACTTTCATCGCCGGCAGGAATGCGGTAGGCCAGGACGGCCACATCGGCATAGAACTCAGGCGGGCGCTTGCCATGGGCGCGGCGTCCGGCGTATGCCGCGAAGTTCTGAAAGGCTCCATCCACCTGCGGCGGATGCGGCAGCACCCCGGTGAACAGCTTGCCACCCTCGATGCGGGTTGCGCTCCACACCACTTTTTTCATGCCCTCGGATGCGGGAACCCACGGCCCGCCGGTCTCGCTCCATCCCGGTGAGCTGGCGATGGCTACCTCCATGCCCCTGCTACGCGCGGTTTTGAGGGCATAGGTGAAGGCCTGCTTCCATTGCGGGGTCATGTAGACCAGCCGGTGCGGCACCACCTGCGGCGTGTTGATCGCGCCCTCAAAGATGGACACCCCGCCCAGCCCCACGCGATGCATCCAATCAAGATCGAGCCTGATGCCTTCCTCGGTAACGTTGCCGTTCATCCAGTGCCACCAGACACGAGGGCGCGCGCTGTTGGGAGGGTCTTTGAAGCCGCGCAGCAAGGCGTCTCCATCTGGATGGACCGGCGCTTGCACAGTAGCGGACCGGATTGGATCTTGCACAGCGGGAGATTGAACCGGCGCTTGCGCCGCGGCGGGAACCCATGCGGCGCACACAAGGCAAAGAAGGCCGGCAACACCCAGCCTGAAATTGATCATCGGAAGCCACCCCGTGGAATCGCCCTACAAGCCGATATTGTAAGACCGTGCTTTCCACACCGACCTCATGGATGCACAGCCGTGCAGCAGCTTGGGGCGAGCAAGACACCCGCCCAAAAACGCGAACGGCGTCCACCGAAGTGGACGCCGTTCCTCTCTTCTTTGCTATTTGCGTGCGTTCTCGCTGTGGGTTTCAGCAAGGGCCAGATCGATGGTCTGAAAGAGCCTGTTCACGTCAGAAACTTCGACATACGGCGGGGCATTCCCGCCGCGCATGACCACCCAGATGGTGGGCGTGTGCTCGATACCGATGCGGTTGCCCAGGGCTCTGTCGGCTTTCACCTCATCGGCCAGCTTGCCTTGAGGATCGATATTGAAAGGCAGGGCGATGCCGTGCTGCTGGGCAAAATTCTGGGTGAACTGAGTAAGCCGGGCCAAGCTGTAAATAGATTGCTGGTTGGCGAAGACCGAGTTGCGGTAGTCGTTGCCGAGCGTCTTGCTCTTGGTGTCGAACCAATGCGCGTATACGGCAGCCTGGAAGCTCCACATGTGATATGGAAGCGGGAAATCGTAGCGGATCCAGGGAATATGGTACTTGTCCACGGCGCGCATAAGGACGGGGTTGGCGGCAGCGCAGTCGGGGCATTCCAGGTCGTCGAACTCGATGATGGCCACGCGTGCGCCTACGGGCGGATGCAAGATGGATGGATCGTGAACCGTGGTTTCCGGTGGCACGCCGAACTGAGCGTGGACGGGAACCACACCCGACAGTGCAATCGCTCCCAAGCCAAGGAAGAGCCTTGCGCAATTGTTGCGTTTTCGCAAGATATGGGCAAAGGAGAAGAGAGAAGACATACCCATTCAACGACCCCCAATCTTTATTGTAACGAGGGAAGTACGGGAGCCAAAGGCGCCCGAGTTGACGTCTTTGGCTCTCTTTGCCATGGCCTGTTTCAAAATCGAGCCACCGTGGCCAAATTCCGCACCTCACCTGCCAATCACGATTACAGTAAACGAGCCGGGAACGATGGGAGGCCGCCGGAAACGGTGCTGAACGACGCCGGCAGGCACACGGCCGAATTGTATGACTGGGAACGCTTGGTTGGTTGGACGATTCCGAGCAGTGGCGGCGGGCGGCGGGCCGAACTCGGCGGTGACGGTGTAGATGCGGTCGGTTTTAGGATCGTACGCCATGGTGCGGGCGCCACGCTGGGTAGGCAAGGTTTCAAGGGTGGGGTAACCGGGGGCGCCGGCGTTGATCACCGCCAGAACTCCATCGCGGCCGCAGGTGGCGAAGGCCAGTTTGTGTTTGGCGCTCCAGCGGGCGGCGTCGGGGCCGCTGCCAATGGTGGGAGTGGCCAGGACC
>JAKABE010000453.1 GCA_021801945.1 Acidobacteriota bacterium | reverse complement strand
CGAAGCCTACCTGGAGAAGAAATTCGCTGAAGACCAGGGCACCAAACGACTCCAGCGCGACGAAATTGTGCTGAAGAAGTTCGGCCTGCTCGACCGCGACTTCGAACTCCGGACCTTTTTGCTCGCGCTCCTTAAGGAACAGATTGAAGCCTACTACGACGCCAAGACCAAGACCGTCAATTTGCTCAACTGGGTCAGTGTTGACGAACAAAAGCCGGTGATGGCCCATGAGCTTACGCATGCCCTCCAGGACCAGCACTCCAACCTCGAAAAATGGGACAACCAGACCCCGGACAACGTCTCGCACAACGCCGCCGGAGATACTGAACATCTTGCCAAGGACGAGATGGATACCGCCCGCGACGCCGTAGCCGAGGGTCAGGCCACCGCCGTCATGATGGACTACATTCTCAAGCCCCTCGGCAAGAGCCTGATCAAGGACCCCGAGATTGTCAACGTCATCAAGGAACACATGAACGACTCCGGCAGTTCACCCGTGATGGCCCGCGCTCCCCTGCTGCTTTCAGAGTCCATGCTCTTCCCTTATCAGGAGGGCCTGAGCTTCGAACAGGACGTGTGGATGGATGAAGGCCGAAAGGCGGCCTTTGCCGGCACGCTCGACCGGCCGCCCACCTCAAGCTGGGAGATCATGAACCCGCGCGATTACGAAAGGAAGCTGATTCCGCCTATTCCGCTTTTGCCCAATATCCATCCCCTGGTGGACAAGCTTTACAAGCCCTACGACATCGGGCAGATTGGCCAGCTCGATATAAAAATCATGACCCAGCTCTTTGGCGGCGACGATGCCTCCCGTGACCTGACCCCGGCCTGGGACGGCGGTCTTTACTGGGCGGGCCAACTGCGCAGCGCCAAGACGCCCGCCGAACAGGACAGCACCAAATCCCTCGCCGTCTTTTTCCTCTCGGTCTGGCGGAACACCGACTCCGCGCAGGTCTTTGCCAGGCTTTACGCTAACAGCCTGGGCCGAAAGTACTTCGACCTCAAGCCCGACCCGGCCGCGCAAGCCTCCGCTCCCACCGCGGATGGATCAACCGAGCAGGTCTTCACCACCGGCGAAGGTCCGGTCGTCATCACCACCCGCGGCAAGATGGTCTTCGTCTCGGAGAGCTTCCCGCTCGGCCTCGCCCGCAAGCTCACCGCCCTTATCCTCGACGCCCAGGGTTCCGGCGCCGTCCAAACCGCCCAGAACGTCGAGTTCCCGGTCTTGCTGAGCCACCCGGTCGAAGCATACGCCCCCCCGGTCATGCGGCCGCTCTCCGCCGACCTGGTCCGCTTTTTCTCCAATTGCGGCGTGATGAAGGCAGTGGTGGATGCCGCCGTGCAGGCGGGAAGATAGCTTCGTTTCCCGATTCGCCTTCAGCGCATGAACGCCCGGCGGCGCAGCTTTCCGGTTGACGCGGAAGCCCCGCCCATGAATTTTCCCGGTGTTGGCGCCGGTAAAGGTGTAGCATTCCCGGAAACGCCCTCGATGCATTCTCTGTGACTCGTATCTTCACCGCGGATCATGCGGGCGGTCGCGAAAGATTGCGAGGGACCAGCTCATGAAGACACTGCTTTGCATTTGCGCTGCCATGGGGATGGCGCTTGCGGTCGTGACCGCACATGCCGCCGATGTGACGGGCACATGGACCGCCGAAGTAACGACCCCGAACGGCGACAACGTCCAACTGACGTTCAACTTCAAGCAGGATGGCGAGAAGCTCACCGGCACGGTAGAGGGCCCGCAAGGCGACGCCATCGAAATCGCCAATGGCAAAGTGGACGGCGACAAGCTCTCGTTCGATGTGAGCATCAACGACATCACCATCTCCCACGAGGGCACGATCAACGGCGACGAGATCAAGCTCAGTACGAAGTCAAACCAGCCGGATATTCCGGAACGCGAAATGACCCTCAAACGGGCCAGGCAACCATAGCGGATATTTTTCCGCCATCATGCTTTGCGATAGTACCGCGCGTAATCGTACTCTACGTGTCCGGGTAGTTGTGCGTCGTCCACGCGATCGGTATGCCCCAGCCCCGAAGCGATCGACGTCAGCCAGATATTCAATTTGCCCTGCGGCAGCGATGCATAATTGGCGTTTGTGAAATGCGAACATGCGCATTCATTTATGGCGCCGTGGATAGAAAGATCGGCCCCGAAAGCATCCTTTTCCTGAAGACGTTGCCGTTGACCGCGCCGCTCCATCACGCCGTATCCTTCCGCACCAGGTATTCTTCCGCCAGCACGGCAACCAGCACCGCCGTCGGCACCGCAACCATTGCCCCGGCAATGCCTTCGAGGGCCGAGCCAATGAGCAGGGCAACCAGGATTCCCAGAGCCGGCAGGCCCACGCTCGATTGCATAATGCGCGGCGCCAGGTAAGAATTCTCAATCTGCACGTAGATTGCGTAGAAGATAGCGATGCCGATCACGCGGCCCCAGGAGTCGATGGCCGCCACCAGCAGGGCAAGCCCGATGCTGACCGCGGCGCCGACGACGGGGATGATGTTGAGCAATCCCGTCAGCACTCCCAGCGCATAGGCGTAGCGAACATTCAGCGAGAGATAAACGATGGTGCTCACGACTCCCAGGATCAGCATCAGGCTGCCCTGTCCCAAAAGCCATTTGCCCATGCGAACGCTGGCCCGCTGCAGCGTCTGGTCCAGCCGGTCGCGGCTCTTAAGCGGGACAAGAGAAAGAAACCAGTGGTAGGCCCGATCGCCCTCCAGAATGAAATACACCGTGAGCGTAAAGCCCACCACCAGATCGAAGAGCCTGCCGGCCCATTCCTTGATCGAGAGCAGAAGATAAGTGGCCGCCTCGCTGGCAAACCCCTGAATCCTGGCGGTCAAATCGGCGGCATTCAGATGATTGGCGAAGGGGACGTGCTTGACTTTCTCCAAAATAGCCGGCAGGCGTGACGGAGCTTCTTTCGTGAATTCCTGCAGATCAGAAACCACCGGAGGCAGCGCGACAAAGCCGAAGGCAGTGAGTGCCCCGGCCACCAGCAGCAGAAGCAGAAAAATTGCCAGGCCCTTGAACGGC
>JAKABE010000452.1 GCA_021801945.1 Acidobacteriota bacterium | reverse complement strand
CCCCGCAAGCGACCCGGTTGCATCTTTTCTGTGGCCCCTGCTCATCTCGCTGTGGAACGATGCCGCCGATTCCATCGGCAAAGTGACTGCCGACGCGCCTTCCATCGACGCCGCCATGCGCGCCGGCTTCAACTGGGAGATGGGACCGTTCCAGATGTGGGATGCGGCCTCAGTCCCTTCGAGCGTAACGCGGATGACAGCCCTTGGGGCGCGCATCAATCCTCGCGTCCAGGCGCTGCTAGCCTCGGGCGAGACCTCCTGGTATGGCGACGACGGCCGCACCTGTTTCCAGCCGGCCACAGGACGGCGAGAGCCGGTGGCCGCAGTCCGCGGCCACGCCCGCGTGGCCGATTATCGCCGGAATCAGAAACTGGTGCGGGGCAACGCGGGCGCCTCGCTCATTGATCTCGGCGACGGCATCGCCTGCATTGAGCTGCACTCGCTCAAGAATGCCATCGGCGGCGACGTGCTCGCCCTTATCTCGGCGGTGCTCAAGCCGTCCTCCACCGCGGTCCGCGACTTTGCCGGATTCGTAATCAGTGGTGACCGCGAGAATTTCTCGGTAGGCGCGAACCTGACGCAAATCCTGTTGCTGGCGCAGGACGCCGAGTGGGAGGAACTGGCTGCGGTAATCCACGCCTTCCAGCAGATGACCGCGGCGGTGAAGTTTTGCCCGCGCCCCGTAGTGGTGGCGCCATTCGGACTCACTCTCGGCGGTGGCGCGGAGATTTGCCTGCATGCCGCACGGCGTCAGCCCTGCGCGGAGACCTACATGGGCCTGGTAGAGACCGGGGTGGGCCTGATTCCCGCCGGGGGCGGCACGAAAGAGATGCTGCTGCGCGCCGTGGACGCGGCCCATGCGGTGGCGCCTTCCCAGGCGTGCGAGCGGAACTCTGGTTTGGCGGCGCGCTTTGTGCTGTCGGCGGAGTTGGCCGCCGCACTCAGGAGCCGGTTTGAACTTCTTGCAATGGCCAAGGTTTCCACTTCGGCCTCCGAGGCCCGCTGCATGGGGCTGCTTTCCTCCGTCGATCGCATCACTATGAACCGCAGCCGCCTGCTGCTGGATGCGAAGGCACAGGTTGCGGCGCTGGCTGAGGCTGGCTACACGGCTCCCCAACCGCGCACTCTGATTCCAGCGCCGGGAACGGCGGCCTTGGCGACCTTTGAAACCGGCATCTATCTCATGGGCGAGGCTGGCTACGCCTCAGAGCACGACCAGAAAGTTGCGCGCTGGGCGGCCTACGTCCTGGCTGGAGGACGGGTTACTCCGGGAACCCCAGTGAGCGAAGAGTATCTGCTCGACTTGGAGCGCGAGGCGTTTCTTTCGTTGTGTGGCGAGCCCAAGACTCAGGAGCGCATCGCCCACACCCTCAAGACCGGAAAACCGCTGCGGAACTAAGCTCGGAGCGGTGGCAGGATGGGACGAGGATGTGCAGTGGGCCAAAGAGAATCATGCATGAGCTTGGGGCGCCTTAAGCCGCCCGGAATGCCAGGGTGCCTTGGCCTGCGAGTGCGGCGGGGTTGCCGGCCACAAGCGAGAATTGGAAGCCGAGGAATGGACGGAGCAACGGCCTTACATGCCCGACTGAGACTGGCCACAGGGCTGCTGAGCGGCCTCTTTTCAATCTGCGCTCTGGCTCCGGCGCAACAAGCCGGCATCAACCTCACCCAGCTCAATGAGTCTGGCAAGATCCTGTTCGATGGGCATCTGACCCCTTACCTCATCCGCCATCTTCCCGTCAGCTCGTTTCCCCAGCTTCCCACATGGATTCGGGACGACCTCAACCGCCGCGGCTGTATGATTCCGCAAACTTATCAGGCGTACGGCCCGGAAAACGTGGTTCAAGGTAGCCTTGAGCGGCCTGGCTCCTCTGACTGGGCCATTCTGTGTTCGGCACGCGGAACGGTCTCGCTGCTGGTTTTTTTTAGCGACGGCGAACAGATCATGGTGCTCGATGTAGCGCCGGAGACCGAGCGCCTGGGGATCAGCGGAGCCAATGGCGTTCTGGGCTTCGACTGGGGCATCGATCCGGCCACGCCGCAGCAGGTTCAGGAGGCCGAGGCGGGCCTCACGCCTCGGCCTCCGCTACTCGATCACGACGCTCTGGCCGTTACGGTCATCAACCAGAACACGATTTACCATTACTATGCGAAAAGCGCCTGGACGCTAGTAGCCGTGACGCAATAGCGGAGTTGCATCCAAATGAGTGAGCAGGTAAGTAAGCAGCCTCGGCGGCTTGTCCAGCCGCGTAACTCCGCGGCCCGGGTGGGAAACCGCTGGCCTAGATTGTCATCTCTTTCGACAATGATGATCCGATTGGGCCCTGCGGCCGGCAAAGCAGTCGAAAGATGGTAGCCCAGGGCGTGAGCCTGGAGAAAGAGTTGCGAACCACCTAGCAGCCTTTGTAGGGGCGAAAGATCGCTCTTTCTGAACCAGAGCGTAATTTTCAGAATTGGGGAAGCACCATATCAGCTATATGACTATAAGGAAGGAGCCGTTCCCATGGCGGAAGCCGTTCTCGTTAGCGCCGTTCGTACTCCCGTAGGCCGCGCACCGAGGGGCGCGCTTTCCACCACTCGCCCCGACGACTTGGCCGCAACTGCATTGAGCGGAGCCTTGGACAAGGTCCCGGAGCTCAACAGATCCTCGATTGACGACGTGATTCTGGGTTGTGCGCAGCCGGAAGCCGAGCAGGGCTGGAACATCGCCCGCTGGGCCATCCTGCGCGCCGGCCTGCCCGTCGAGATTCCCGGCTCCACGGTCAACAGGCTCTGCGCATCGGGGCTTGAGGCCATTGCAATCGCAGATCAGCGCATCCGCTCAGGTGGCGCGCAGTTAATCGTGGCCGGGGGCGTTGAATCCATGAGCCTGATTCCGATGGGCGGATTGAAGCCCAGCCCCAATCCATGGCTGGCTGAGCATTATCCCGCTTCGCTCCTGACCATGGGGCTTACGGCGGAGCGGGTGGCGCGCCATTACTCCATCTCGCGCGAGGATCAGGACGCCTTCGCACTTGCCAGCCATCGCAAAGCCCTGGCCGCACAGGCT
>JAKABE010000451.1 GCA_021801945.1 Acidobacteriota bacterium | reverse complement strand
AACCAGTCTGGAATCAAATATTTGCGGTCAGGCGTGGGGGCCTTCAAAATTCAGCCGGAGAGGCGCCGCCTACTCCCGCTTCCGCCGCTGGTGCGTGGAGGGAATGTTCAGGTCTTCGCGGTACTTGGCCACGGTGCGGCGGGTGAGCTGGATGCCCTGGGCCTGCAGCATGGCAGCGATCTGATCGTCAGTGAGAGGCTTGCTCGCGTCCTCTTCGTCAATGAACTTGCGCACCTTGCGCTTGAGTACCAGCAAGGGCGTATCGGCGCCTTCGGGACCATTGGCGCCTTCTGAAAAGAAAAATCTCAGCTCCAGCACACCCTGCGGCGTATGCGCGTACTTATTGGCGACGGCGCGGCTCACGGTCGAAGGATGCACGCCGATCTCCTCCGCCACCTCCTTGATCATCATCGGCCGCAGCCCCTCGACGCCACGCTCGAAAAAATCCTGCTGCCGGCGCACAATCACTTCGCAGGTACGCAATATCGTGCTCTTGCGCTGCGCGATGTTGCGCATCAGTTGCAGCGCCGAACGGAAGCGCTCTTTGACGTAGTCCTTCACTTCCTTGTCGGTGTCTTTGGCCACCAGCATGTGGCGATAGCGGCGGCTGAGGCGCAGGCTGGGCAGGTCCTCCTCGTTCATTGACACCACCCACTCGGCCCCGCGCTTCACGAAGTACACGTCGGGTTCGATCAACCGCGCTTCCTCGCGGTTGTAGATGCGCCCAGGGCGCGGATCGAGGGTCCGGATGAACTCGACGCCGAGATGCGCTTCCTCAATCGTCACCTGCGCGGCGCGGGCCAGGTCCTTCACATCCCGCTTCTGCAGCAGGTCCAGGTGATGGTCGACGATCGTGGCGGCCACCTCCATCGCGCGCCGCCGCTCTTCGATCTTCAGTTCCGCTTCCTCGCGGAAGCTGCCGTGCGGATTTTCGCCTTCCGGCTCGGGCAGGCGCTTGCCATACAGCATCTCAAACTCATTCTGCTGCGCGGCGATCTGCAGCAGAAGGCTTTCACGCAGATCGCGCGCGCCCACACCCGCGGGGTCAAGATGCTGCACCACCTCGATGGCGCGTTCCATAAGTTCGAGATCGGCCTGCGGAGCAAGCGATTTCGGCGTCTCTGTCGCGGCCGCCAGCGCCGGCACATAGCCGTTTCCATCCTCGGTTGGCTGCACTGTGCGATACGGCGCCAATCCGTTACCGACAGAGTATTCCCCGGCTGCGGCGGCATGCCCGTTCTGCCCATCCGGCCTGACTGCGGACTGGCGATAGGCCAGCGCCAATTCTTCCGCCGTCGCCGCCAGGTAGCCGTCGCCATTCAGGTTGCCAACAACGAAATCGGCCGCCTCCGCAAGCTCGCGATCCAGGATCATCGCCCCCAGTTGCCACGCCAGGTGATCGGAAAGAGACGTGGGCTGGGAGAGAAAGTTCTCAAACGAGGGCTTTTCGCTCTCTTCGAACTCCGGCTGTGTACGATAGCCGGGATCGAGATAGTCCTGAAAGTACGAACCGAAATCGATCTCGCTGAAGATGTCCTTGGGCGGCGCGGCCGCTTCCTCGGCGCTTCGCTCCAGGCGCTCCTCGCGGCCGGCGACCTCATCCAGCATCGGAACTGACTCGTCAATCTCTTCCAGGACGGGGTTTTCCACCATCTCGGCATCGATCATCTCCTTCAGTTCGAGCTTGTTCAGGGCCAGGACACTGACCATCTGCATCAGGCCCGGCGTCAGGACCTGGCGTTGCGCGACTTTCAGGTTCAGCTTGGGTTGCAGCAGCGCCATAAATGGGACTCATTCCCCTTTTCGGTCACCATGAGTGTAGACATGAGGGAAAAAGGTTCTCCACAAAATTGTCTCACTTTCGGGCATTGGTGCCGATTCGGGCTCCGTGAAAAAACAGGGAACAAGGCGCGCAGAACGAGGATGGGCGATCCCGGGCTGAGCGCGGACGCACCACCACAAACGCTTGACCACCAACTCCGGTAAACCGTCCGCCGTCAGCTCAGGGAGAATCCTTCGCCGAGATAGACGCGGCGGACTTCCACATCGTTGCCCAGTTCGTGGGGCGTGCCGGCGCGGAAGATGTGGCCTTCGGCGATGATGTAGGCGCGGTCGGTCACGCTGAGCGTCTCGCGGACGTTGTGATCGGTGATCAGAATACCGATACCGCTGGCTTTCAGGTCGAAGATGATCTTCTGCAGTTCGAGCACGGCGATGGGATCGATGCCGCTGAAGGGCTCATCGAGCAGGATGAAATTGGGCTGAATGCAGAGGGCACGGGCGATTTCCACGCGGCGGCGTTCGCCGCCCGAAAGCGCATACCCGCGGGTGCTGCGAATGTGGCCCAGGTTGAGCTGATGGATGAGCCGCTCGGTGCGGGTGCGGCGCTGCCGGTAGCCGAGCGGCTGCGCCTCCAGCACCGCCAAAATGTTTTCTTCCACGGTGAGTTTGCGGAAGACCGAAGGCTCCTGCGGCAGATAGCTGATACCGTAGTTGCGCGCCCGCAGGTACATCGGCACGTGCGTGATGTCGGTGGAGTCGACCAGGATGCGGCCGGTCTCGGGCGCCACCAGACCCACGATCATATAGAAGCTGGTGGTTTTGCCGGCGCCGTTGGGACCGAGCAGGCCCACAACTTCGCCCCGTGAGATCTTCAGATTCACACCGCGCACCACCTGCCGGCCCTTATAACTCTTGCCGATTCCCTCGGCGATCAGTGTCTCCATTCAGTCGTTGGCTCTCTTCCAGCGTGTGCAAATCCGCCGGCACACCGCACCGCGCGCGCAACAAGAACTCCCGTCTCATCGCGGAACGGTGGTCTCGGTCCTTGTCTCCTGTCCCTGGCCTTCGATACTGACGCTATCATTGCGGCTATTGAAAATCAAAGCGGTTCCGGTAACGCTGCCACGCTGAGGATCGTTAAGCCGGGGCGGCGCGGCGGCGGTTCCGGTAAGCACATACTCGCCTGTCCGGCTGGCGTAGGCAAGCTGCTCGCCGGTGCCGTTGCGCTCCTGGGACGTAAGCACCACGTGGCCGCTCGCCACCATCCGCTCCACCTGG
>JAKABE010000450.1 GCA_021801945.1 Acidobacteriota bacterium | reverse complement strand
CATCCGGTCCGTCTTCACGTCCGATGAATCCGTAACCTTTGGCGTTGTTGAACCACTTTACCTTACCTTTGTACTGAGCCACAGGCTCCTGCCTTCCTTTTTTTGAACTCTCGGGATTCTGGCGGGCGAGGAGATCGCGCGCCAATGAATCTTAGGATGTGAAGTGAACGAGAAAGGTTGATTGGCTTCAGTGGAAAGCTATTCATAAAATGAGATTCATCGGCGAGGAAGACGTATCCGCCGGCAGCGCAGCCGATTAGGCACGGGTACTACCTCCTGCGCTTGCCGGCCAGCAGGCGCGCGTACAACATCACCCCAGTGAGCGTCTTGCCATCCAGAATTGCTCCCTTTTCGATCATCTTGAGCGCATCGGATAGCTTGACCAGGCGGAATTCGATCCGCTCATCCTCCTCCGGGTTGGCGTCGCCAGCCGTGAGCCCCTCGGCCAGAAAGATCTTCATCGACTCCCCCACAAAGCCCGGGCTGCCATAGTACTCCACCAGCAGCTTCCACTTCTTTGCGCGGTAGCCGGTTTCTTCGGCAAGCTCGCGCTTGGCTCCCTCCAGAGGATCTTCCCCCGGCTCGAGCGTGCCCGCCGGCAGTTCCCACAAGAACTGCTTCGCGGCATGGCGATATTGGCGTTCAACAACGATCCAGGGATCTCTTTTGTTCTTTGAGTTATCCACAGCC
The DNA here is from genome assembly GCA_021801945.1 of Acidobacteriota bacterium. The sequence continues at coordinate 2,372 of JAKABE010000450.1, read as the reverse complement.
AGCATGACCGCGCTGCCGTTGTGGCGCACAATGTCCCGGTCGCTGGCACGGCCACCCGGCTCGATTACCTTATCCCGAACCACGCGAAAGAGCGGGCCTTCGTAGACCACGTCGGAGCTAAGCACCTGCGCCGTCCCCTCGGGCATAGCCGAACGGAATGCCTTGACGGACTTTTTCTTCTTCAGCGCCTTTGCCGCTGCTGGCTTTGCGGCTTTCTGCTTACCAGCCGCGGCAGTCTTCGCGGCCTTCGCCTTTTTGGGCATTGCGACCTCCGGATTTTTCTAAAAGCTCAGTCAGAAAGAGTATACGCATTGCGCTCCGGTAACGATGTTTTTGGTGCGGCGGTGCATCGATGCCGCCTGGCGTGGCATCCTTAACACAGCCGAACCCATGCTGTTGCCCCAGCGCGGAAACTTCCCTGTGAAGCAGACGATCGGAAAGTGAACGACTTGTTGACCGCAGAACACTACCCCATCACCGTTACGCCGGGCCTGAGCCGGCTCTACCTGGACTACTGCGAAGGCAATGCGGCGGCGCGGCCGTTTTATGCTTCGCTGCCCTCTGCCGGCGGCTGGCACGCTACTCCTGATGACGCACCGGCCTCCGCGCATCGGCAGGAACTGGCGCGGCTTTTGGCCGGGCAGAACCCTGCGCCGGCGGCGGCTGCGGCACTGGAGGCGCTGCGCCAGGGCGCGGGAACGGTGGTGACCGGGCAGCAGGTAGGACTCTTCGGCGGGCCGCTCTATTCGCCTCTCAAAGCTGCAACCGCCATAGCCCGCGCCCGCCAGGCCACGGCGGCAGGCCATCCTCACATAGCCATCTTCTGGCTGGCCAGCGAGGATCACGACTTCGCCGAGGTCAACCACGCCACCTTCCCGGCGCGGCGCGAACTGCGCAAGCTGGTCTATTCCCCCGCAACCGGCGCTTCCGATGCCCCACACGCGAAGCCGGTAGGCGGCATGGTAATGGATGAGTCCATCTCCCCGCTGATCGATCAAGCCTGGGAGCTGCTGGGCTTCTCCGACGCCATGGAGGCGCTGGCCGCGGCCTACAAGCCGGGCCGCACCTTCGCCCAGGCTTTTGCCGAGTTTTACGCGAAGGCCTTTGCCGCGCAGGGGCTGCTGGTGGTGGATGCGAGCGGCCGCGCATTTCACCGCATGGGCGCGCCGGTGCTGCGCGCCGCCCTGGAGCGCGCCGATGAGCTGCACGCGGCCCTTCTGGATCGCAACCGCGCGCTTGCGGCCGCGGGCTATCACACGCAGGTGGCTGTCACTCCGCAGTCCAGCATGCTGTTCCTGATTGACGCAAACACCGGCGCACGCCTGGCCCTCAAGCGCATCGCCCCTGGCGCAGCCGAACCGAACGGCCTTTGGCAGGCGGGGCGGCACAGCTACTCGACCGAAGATCTGTTGGGCATTCTGGACGCGGAGCCAGAGCGCATCTCGCCCTCCGCCCTGCTCCGGCCCATCTTTCAGGACTTTCTGCTCTCAACGTCGCTGGTCATCGGCGGACCGGCCGAGGTGGCTTACTTTGCCCAATCCGGCGTGGTTTATGAGCGCATTCTGGGCCGGGCCACGCCTGTGCAGCCGCGCTTTTCGGCCACGCTGGTTGAGCCGGCGATTGCGGAGTTGCTGGCAAGGCACGAGCTGACGCCGGAACGGATCTTTGCGGAGAACCAGGATTCGCTGACGCAGTTGCTGGCGGCGCGCGCCATGCCGCCGGAAGCGAAGAAGAAGATTGCCGCCGCCGGCGGAGCCCTCGATGCGGAACTGGCTCCGCTGCTCGAATGGATGCAGGCACAGGACGCCGCCCTGGGCCGCGCCGGACAGACCGCCGCCAGCAAGATGCGCTACCAGATGAACCGCCTGCGCCGGCTGGCGGCCAACTTCGAAATCCAGCGCGAGACCTCGTTGCGCCGCCATGCCGAAGCCATCTGCCAGGCGCTGTTTCCCGGCAGGACTTTGCAGGAGCGCGTCCACGGCGCGGCCTACTATTTTGCCCGCCATGGCTTCGATCTGGCTGAGACGCTCACCGTACACGCCGCCGCGGACACGTGTGCCGGCCACACGGTACTTTGGCTCTAGAGACAGCGGGCATTTGAGATCAGCTTTCCGCCTTTCTGCCCCTTCGGTCCCTGATCCCTGTTCCCTGGTCCCTGTCCCCCGCCTTTATAATCCTCGCGAACGCCTGCGAGGTTCCCGATGAGACAATTTTTCGCGATGCTTGCCGCCGGCCTGGTGGCCTGTTCCATGGTCTATGGACAATTGAGCCCCTGCGCAACACCCGGCAATGACAATACCTTCCTTAATATTCAAACCATCCGCCTCTGGCCGGGGAAGGTTCCCGAGGCCAAGGGCGATACCTGCTGGGAC
>JAKABE010000033.1:5303-16373 GCA_021801945.1 Acidobacteriota bacterium | reverse complement strand
CTGATCTTCAATATGAATACCGGCAACGCCAATGTGCTCATATTCGATGACGGTGCGGGTCATGTTGAGTTCGTTGCCGTAGCCGGTGTCGGCGTCGGCAATGATGGGGATTCGAACGGCTTTGGTCATGGCGGCCGCGTTCGCCACCATCTCGGTCATTGTTGCTAGACCATAGTCTGGCAGTCCCAGGCGGCAGGCAGAGGTGCCCATGCCGGTCATATAGATAACTGCGAAGCCATTCTGTTCGACAGCCCTCGCGGAGATGCAGTCCATGGCGCCGGGAGCGATCACGAACGGCTCCTCATCGAGCGTCTGGCGGAGCTTTTGAGTGGGGTGCATTGTATCCTTTCGGGTACGAAGAATATTCGATCTCATCTATGGACGCATCAGCATCAAATCGGGTGTGTCTCGCTGGGATGACATTCTGTTCATGAAGACGGCCGGCGGAGACACAAGAGTCGGAGCGGCCGCATAAGCGACGCGTCTGCTTCTCAACTCGCGGGTCTGAGCGGAGTGCTTGCAGCTTGAGCAGCGCATCGGATGTTTGGAATAACCGATTCATTTCACGATGCTTGATCCATACGTCTTCGAGAAACTGCCATATGGACTCCTCGAGAGGGAGCGGGAAATCCGCCCTCAAGGGCTTTTTCTCGGGGACATCATCTCGATGCTGGCTGCCCCGATGAAATGGAGATGAACAGCGCCGGAGCGGTTCACCCGGAGAAGAGACGCGAAGAATTTCGCTCTGGCTGTCGCGGGCTCATGGAGTCGGAGATCACAGCGCGACGCGCAATCATTCCGGTGGCCCGGCCTGATGGATATGCGCGCCAAACATAAAGCCGCCCGTGCGGCGGAAGACCGCACGGGCGGTGAGTTCTGGTCCTGCCAGCTAATCCGTCAAGGAGAGCTGGCCGTGGATCTGGAAGTGCCCGGTGACCCCCGGTGCTCCCGTGTTCGGCTGGCCGCCGCCAATGCTGACGGTGTAGTCTCCCGCAGCGATGACCGGCCGGCCCGATTCCGTGACCATGCTCAGCGCCCGGCCCTTTAAGACAAAGTGAACCTTCTGGCTGGCGCCAGGCTCAAGATGAACGCGCTGGAATCCGCGCAGGGCAATGTTGGGCGCACCTGGTACGGGTGGGAACTTCAGATACAGCTCTACAACTTCATCGCCCGCCATCTTCCCGGTGTTGGTTACCGTCACGTCAGCATCCACCGGGTCCCAGGCATTAACGGGAGTCTGTGGCAGGGTGAGATTGCTGAAGCTGAAGGTCGTGTAACTGAGGCCATATCCAAACGGCCAGATCGGCTTGCCGGTGAAATAACGGTAAGTGCGGTCAGCCATGGAATAGTCGTCGAAGGGCGGCAACTGGTGCACGCTCTGATAAAAGGTGACGGGCAGGCGTCCGGCGGGATCGTTCTTGCCGCTGAGCGTCTCGGCGATGGCGGTACCACCCTCTTCGCCCGAGTACCAGGTTTCCAGAATGGCGTTGGCGTGTTCCTTTTCCCAGTTCACGGCCAGGGCGCTTCCGTTCATCAGGACCACCACCAATGGCTTGCCTGTGGCGGCCACGGCGCGAACCAGTGCCTCCTCAGGCGCCGGCATCTTGAGGTTGGTGCGGTCGCCGCCGAAGAATCCCGGCTGATCCACCGGAGACTCTTCGCTCTCCAACTGGCTGGTGATGCCTACCACCGCGATCACCACATCCGCATTCTTCGCGGCGGTTATCGCAGCCGGATCGGGCTGGTTGCTGACCAGATTCCAGACAAGCTGAGCCTGCGGCTGGCCGCCGCGCGCGCCATACATCACGCTCAACTTCACCGGCTGCCCCTTCTCCAGATGGATCCAGCCGAAACGGGTGTTGTTGCGGAAGGCCATCGCCACCGCCTTGCCGTCGAGTTCGACGCGGGCGAAGCCGTCAGCCTTGATGCCGACCTCATAATCGCCCGTCACTGCCGGGTTGAGGAAGCCGGTCCATTCCACCAGCAGCGACGACTTGCCTTTCGCCTGCTCGGGCAGATTGCTTGCGCTCAGGTCCACGGAGGGCTCTACGCGCGAGACGAAGGGCGAGGACATCGCGCCTCTGCGCGGCCCGAATCCCATCATTCCCGTCCTGTACGTGGCCTCAAGTCCGGGCTTGCCGTCGGGCGTCGTGAACAGCGCGGCGGGTATCGGCCTGCCTTGGGTCGAGAGGAACGTCGTTCCAGGAACATAGGTAATCTTCACGCCCGGGAACTCCGCTTTCATCCCCTCCAGCATGCTGACAACGTGGGTTGGGGTGCCGCTGTAGTTGCCCAGCAGGACCGCGGTTTGATCGGCCAGGGGGCCCACGATGGCAATGCTCCTTACCGACTTCTTGAGCGGCAGCACACCATCATTCTTCAGCAGGACCATGGATTCATTGGCCAAACGGAGCGCCAGTGCGCGATGCGCCGGGCTGTTGAGTTGGTCATGATTGATATGGTCGTAGGGCACCATCGAGGGTGGATCGAACAGGCCCAGCTTGAAGCGCGCGGTGTAGAGGCGGATGAGCGTCCTGTCGATCGTGCTCTCAGAGAGATAACCCTCCTGCACCGCTTTGATGAACGGTTGGTAGTCGGAGTCGTTGGGGAAGCTGGTGCCGTAGCACTCGTTGTCCATGCCGCGCTCGATCGAGATTGCCGAAGCCTGAGCCTGAGTAGGCCGGTAATGATGCCCGCGGTAGATGTCCCGGACGGCGTCGCAATCCGAGACCACATAGCCGTGGAACTGCCAGGCCCCCCGCAGAATGTGCTGCAGCAGATACTGGCTGGCGCAAGCCGGCTGACCGTTCAGCGCCGTGTAGGCGCACATGATGGAATCCGCGTGGCCATTCACAATCGCGGCGCGGAAGGCCGGAAGATAGGTGTCTTCCAGGTCGTGCTTGCTGATGTCATAGTCGGCGAAATGGCGGGTGGTTTCTGGTCCGCTGTGCGCGTCAAAGTGCTTGGGGGTCGCAATTACGCGGTAGTACTTCGGGTTGTTGCCCTGCATCCCGGTGACAAAGGCCACGCCCATGCTGCCATCCAGAAATGGATCTTCCCCGTAGGTTTCCTGCCCACGGCCCCAGCGGGGATCGCGAAAGATATTCAGATTGGGCGCCCAAAAGTCGAGGCCATGGAAGATGGTCGAGTTGCCGTCGTGCACTGACTCATCATGGACAACGCGTCCTTCAATGCCGATGTCGGTGGCCATTTCATGAATGCCCGGCTCATCGAAGGTGGCCCCTAGGCCGATCGGCTCCGGAAACTCGGTGGTGCCGGCGACCGCAACGCCGTGCAACGCTTCGCTCCACCAGTTGTAGGCCGGGATGCCCAGGCGCGGAATGGCGCGCGACTCGTTGGTGAGCTGCGAGGCCTTCTCCTGGAGCGTCATCATGTGCACCAGGTCAGCTGCGCGCTGCTCGGGTGGGAGGTTGGTGTTCATGTAGGCCGGCTTCTGAGTCTGCTGTGCCCCTGCAACGCAGACTGCTGCGCAGCCCAATAGCCCCGTGATAATGATCCTGAATGCGGAATTTTTCATGCTCCTCCTGTCGCGCAATTGCCGCGCTGCGCGTTGCTTGCCTCCTGGAATATTCGGACGAACAGCCCGCGCCCACTCTAATCGGCACGGTCGCGCCTGTCAAGACTGCGATTCTTTCGCCTAAAAAGCGTTTTATTTCAGGACTCTCACGCCGCAACCCTGGCCCTCAATTGCGCCGGTTTGTTGCGGCTCGGTATTTCGTTCTCAGAGCCCAGGAGCGCCGCCTTGCAGAACTCAAATTCCTCATTTGCATCCGTGCATCCCGCAGAGATTCTTGCTGAAGAACGGGAGTACATGGTTTTGAAAACGAAAGGCTACATGGCTGGTGTGCGTGCCGTGATAAAGCTCAAAGCTGTTCTTGATGTCATAGCTGTCGAGGATCTGGTGAACCTTTTCCGTGTCAAAACGCAGGCCATCCTCGTCGCCCACGTCTAAGGCGATGGCGCGATATTGGCGCAGGTTGTAGATGTATTGGTCGATGAAGGCCAACGGCGAATTGGCCGTCCATTTGGCCAGCACTTCGGGATTGGGATTGCCGTTCTTGAACGGCAGGTCAAGATAGAGCGGAGGATTCTTCGGGTCTGGCGACCAGGCGGCCGCGCTGGCAAGCTGCGCTTTGACGAAGAAGGAAAGGTTGGCTGCATCGGTGGGCGACTTCAGCGATTCAAGCTCTTTCTCCATCTTTTCCTGGGCCGCCTCTGCGCCCGGCGTATTGGGTCCTCTCCGTCCACCCATGTGCGAGAGACAGCACGGGCTCATTACGTAGAGGGCGCCGAAGACCTCGGGATGTTGCATCCCAATGCGCAACGCCCCATAGCCACCCATCGAATGGCCCACCAGACCACGGCTCAATCGATTGGGGATGGTGCGATAGTGAGCGTCAATATACGAGACCAGATCGTGGTAAATAAACCGCTCGAAGTTGCCCGTTGTCTCGGAGCTCGAATACATGGACCCGCCGTACACGGTCTTGGAATCGGGCAGCACGACGATCATGTCTTGAGCGCCTTTGGCGAAGGCGCCTTCGATGGTCTGGGGAACGTGAATTTCGTGCGTCCATTGCTCCGCGCCTATGGAGAAGCCATGCAGAGCGTAGACGACCGGATAACGGCGGTGCTTGTCCTTGAAATAACTGGGAGGCAAGAAGACTATCACGTCGCGGTCGACTGCTTCCCCTTCCAGATTGCCCACTAAAGACTCGGCATGAACCTTGATGTGCTCCACCGTCACCGGCTTCGCGCCGGATACGACCGGTGGTACTTCGGTTTTCGCCTGAGCGTGGATTAACGCCGCGCCGCTCAATGCCACCAACATAAGAGCCGCCACTGCGGCGAAACTCTTCACTCTGATCATCATCTCCTCCAGAACGGCGATTCGGGCTGGACTACAGATGCTCCGTCCCACAAACACCCCCCGCGATGCATTGCCAGGCGTGCCGGAGCGGTCTTGCTGCAAACAGCCGATGCCGAAGGGATCTTCGAATGTGCACCGGCCCTCAGCGCCGCATCGTGCGCGGGAAATCGCTTACCTGAACTGCCGACCACCGGCCTTTCACGGTTACTCGCTGACATTTTTCGGACCCCCGAATACTATCACCGCGATGTATTGGATGAGAAGCAATATTTTGCCGATGATCGCTCGAGTTTTTGGGGTGTCGGCCGCGCTGAGAAAACGCTTCTCACGGGGAACCGCTCCAGGCGATGGCCGCGCACCGGCAAACAGAATGAATCCAAAAGGCAGATCCGCAGGCGCTTATCCGAAGAGCGCCAGGACGATGTGGTTGACGGCGAAAGCGGCGCCATAAGCCAGAGCCAGCATGTAGAGGAACTGCACAACCGGCCACTTCCAACTGTTCGTCTCGCGGCGGACCACGGCGATGGTCGAGGTGCATTGCATTGCGAAGGCGAAGAAGATCATCAGGGCCAGCGCCCCGCCCAGCGTCAGGTCGTGGTGGAGGGCGGCTTGCAGGCTGAGGGCTTGCGTAGACGGATCCGCTCCGTAGAGCGTCCCCATGGTGCTGACCATCACCTCGCGCGCCAGCACGCTCGAGAGCAGCCCGATGCCGATCTTCCAGTTGAAGCCGAGGGGCGCGATGGCCGGTTCAATGAAGTGCCCGAGACGGCCAATGAGGCTGGCAGTCAACGCGGGAGCTGCATAAGCGCCGCTCTGCAAATGAATCACCGGCAGATTCGCCATCACCCAGAGAGCAATGGTGACGCCCACGATGATCTTGCCTGCATTGTGCAGGAATATGCGTGCGCGGTCCACCACGCGAAGCGTGATAGAGCGGAGCGTAGGCATGCGGTATTGCGGCAGCTCGAGGATAAAAGGCGTATCGCTCGACTTGAGGATGGAGCTCTTCAGCAGCCGTGCGGTGGTAAAAGCGGCCACGAAACCCGCCACGTAAAGCGCGAGCATGACCAGCGTCTGCAGACCGATCAGATCGTGGAAATAGAACTTTGCGGGCACGAAGGCAGAGATGAGAAGCAGGTAGACCGGCAGACGCGCAGAGCAGGTCATGAATGGCGTCACCAGGATCGTCGCCAGGCGGTCACGCTTGTTCTCGATGGTCCGTGTGGCCATGATCGCGGGAACTGCGCAGGCGTAAGCGGAGAGCAGCGGGATGAAGGCTTTCCCGTTGAGCCCCACGGAACGCATCACACGGTCGGCGATCAGGGCGGCTCGCGCCAGATAGCCCGAGTCTTCGAGAATGCCGATGAATAGGAACAGCAGCAGAATTTGCGGCAGGAAGACCAGAACCGAGCAGACGCCCTTCCACACCCCGTCAATAACCAGAGACTGAATCCAGCCCGCGGGCAGCAGCGGCTGCGCCAACTGTCCGGCCCGGGTGAGGACGTCGCCCAAGCCATCGGAGAGCGGCTGGCCGAGGGCGAAAACTACCTCGAAGACACCTACCACCACGAGAAGAAAGAGCAGCGGTCCCCAAAAGCGGTGCAGGAGGATGTTGTCGATCTTGCGGGAGTTCTCGGCCGAGAGTGGGGCCTGGTAACCGGTGCGGCGGCTGACTTGGGCGGCCCACATATGAGTGCTGGCCGCGTTGCCGACCACCGGCAGCGCAAGCGGCCGTGCGGCTTCGCGGCCATTTTGCTGGTTGAGGAAAAGGCGAACGGCATCCATGCCGGTCCCCTGCACGGCGCTGATCTGGGCTACGGGCGTGCCCAGCTCGCGAGCTAGCTTGAGAGTGTCGATCTGACCGCCGCGCGCTTCCATCAAATCCGACATGTTGAGCAGCACCAGGGTGGGCAGACCGGTGGCGAGGACGGGTGCTGCCAGCATCAACTGGCGCGTGAGGTGTAGCGAATCGAGCACCAATAGAACGGCATCGGGCTTGGGCGTGCCGGGCATTTTGCCTTGCAGCACATCGACCGCGACGCGGGCATCTTCGGAGTAGGGCGTGAGGGAGTAGATACCGGGCAGGTCGATGACGGTAAGATCGTCGCGGCCTACGCCGGACATCAGGCCCATGCGCTGCTCGACTGTGACGCCGGGATAGTTGGCCACCTTCTGGCGCAGGCCGGTGAGCCGATTGAAGAGCGTGGATTTGCCGGCGTTGGGCGGCCCGATGAGAACGATCGTGCGCAGTGCGCCTTCGGGTGGCGGAGCCGCGGGCGGCTCAAAGACCGGCGTGCTGCAGCAACTGCTCATCGGGCAACCTCGGCTATCTGCGAGGACTCATCAAACTCTTGTTCAGGTGGGCGGACGCCAATGGCGGAGGCGGTCTCGCGGCGCAGCGCGATCTCCATGCCATCAACAGCGTATACCGTCGGATCGCCGGCTGGCGCGCGGCGCAGCACAGTCACCACAACATCAGGAACAAAGCCCATGTGCATTAGGTGATTCTGCACCGATTCGGGCAGATCGAGACTGACGAGGACTCCGCGCTCTCCCACCGCCAACTCGCTCAGTACGCTCACCTGCCGGACCCCGCTAGGCTGCCGGGAAGGCGGCAGCAGAAAACTACGACCGTATTGGTCGTATTTGAGTATACGGCCAAGCGGCTTCCGGCTGCAATTGCGGAATTCTTGGGTCTCTGTTCGCGGTATGCCCATCCCTTGACCTCAGAGGAAACCTGGCGCCGACCGCCATTCCCCGAGCCCCCTGGCGGGCACCCTTTCAATTATCGGAACGTTCATTTACTTGTATCAGGGAATAACATGGCGGGAAGTGACCTAAATCACAGGATATTACCGAAATTTGCCGCCTTGCTTTCTCCCCACCGGACCGGCTGAAATCTTGGGCTGGGTGCAGCCGCTGCACTCACGGCTGCCGGCGAACAGGCTCTGCTGTCAGGTAAAGACCGATCTTGCGAAGTGCGAGAACGAGATAGTACAAGGGCTGCATGACGGTTGAGGAGTTCCGTGCATCATTGGGAAATTCAGAGCCGCCTCAACGGCTTACGGCGCCGGAAAAGGCGCTGTGGTGGGATGCCAAGGGGGATTGGGCGTGCGCGCACGATCTTGTGAACGAGTTGGAAACCATCGCAGCCATGGCCGTCCACGCTTATCTGCATCGCAAGGAAGGCGCGACCTGGAACGCCAGCTACTGGTATGGACGCGCGGGGCGCGGGTTTCAGCGGGCCTCGATCGAGGCCGAGTGGGAGGCGTTGCTGGAGGGGCTGCTTTAGAAGCAACGAGCCGGGATGCCTGCGGATCTGCGGACAGCTCTTCTCCGTCCGATGGCACACCGGCCTTTAGTGCCTGACCCAGCCGTGCATTCCGGCTTCGAAGCTCCGGCGGTCCAGGCGCGGCAGCGTGCGCGCCACTTTGTCAGGAAACAGCGGGTAATGCTGCGCCGCAATCAGGAGCTCGGGGACGCACCAGATGTCGTCCTCCGCGGTCATCCATTGCTGGTGGTCCAGGCGCTTGAGATTCACCGGGCGCGAGTAGGCGCGCAAAGTGCGCTCGCCCCGCAGGTTGTAGTACTGCTCGAAGTAACTCAGCGCCAGCTCGCGCAGGGTGCGGTAGATGGGCGCGCGGAACCGCAGACCGGCAAAATTGGACTTGGCGATGCCGCCCCAGAGACCGCGCTCGCGATACAAGGCAATCACGTGATCATCGTCGTGCACGGCCTCCAGATCCATGAGCAGTGGCGGGCGCCCGTTCACCCGCAGAGCTGCGGCGGCGAGCACGGCTCCTTCGAGGCAGTGGCCCTTGCGCTCTCTCAGTACGCGCTCCGGAGACCATGCCGTGTTCGCGTACTGGTACTCGATCGAATCGATGAAGCGCTGGACGTGCACGGGACCCTTCAGCGCGCGCAAGGTGCGCAGATTCTGCGGCGACAGCCCAAACGCGGCGGGATGATCGCGCCGCATTCCGTTCCCCGAGATTCCATTCCTTGGCGAAGGCAATGCCGCGGCTCCCTGGCGGGTTGCGGAGATTATACCGAAGTGAGTCGGTGCCTCAGCGAGCCCACAGCCTTGCGGGCGGACGCCCCGGGGCATGCGCCACAAACTGGAGAATCGAGGCGTCGGAAATGTCGTGGTGCGACATATGCCTCAATCAGGGGAGACTGGTCGCGCGGTGCGCGCGGCGGAGTTCCTTGCATGGAAGGGAATGACGGGAAGGCAATTGTTGCTTCAACAACCAATTCCGTCTGCATTTTGTTTAGAAATAAAGAGTCGCAGAAATCGCCGCGAAGTGGGCTCGCGAGATCTCTCTCTGAAGCGAACAACGAAACCCATGGAGCCGAGTTCAGGCTTCTCGGGCGGGTGCCCGAAGTTGGAGACGGCGGCTGGTACGGCTGACGTGGGCCCGCACCGAGCTGAAGCCGGGGATTCCGCAGGTTCGCGTGACCTAAATCACGACGTGGGGTGAATAAGGTCACTGCCGGATGAAGTGCTGCGGCGCAGACTCTAACTTCAGAAACAGGATGCGGGGAGTGGCACCCGAGGCCAGGGGGGACGATGAGTTTTGCCAGTGGCTTGCATACGATTGTTGTCGCTACGGATCTGAATGGCCAATCGGAAGCTGCGCTCGAGTACGCCCGCAAGTTGGCTACGAACTACGGCGCGCGGATCGTGCTCGCCCACGGGCTGGATCCACTGTCGTACGCCACGGTGGAGAAAATTCCGGATGCCGTGCTGGAGGCGCTGACCGAGGCGGCGCGGCAGATCCTGGACAAGCTCGCCGGGGAGTTGCTTCGGGAAGGTATTCACAGCCATTCGGAGATCCGCCAGGGGGCCGTGGCGAGAATGCTGGTGGATATCGCGCGGCAATACGAGGCCGGGCTGATCGTGATTGGAACTAAGGGCAGGGAAGGCGCGGGGCCGGTGGTCGTGGGTGCTATCGCCGAGCAATTGGTGCGACTGGCTCCGTGCCCGGTTCTGGCGGTAGCCGCGGATTGGAACGCTGGGGCGTTTCGTCCCACTCCAGGCGGGCCGGTGCTGCTTGCCGTGGAACACAACGAGGTGGCCCATGAGGCGGCATCCACTGCCTACTCGCTGGCAGAGACGTTTCAGCGCCCGCTCTATGTGCTGCACGCGCGCACCGCTGCTGAGGTCTCGGCCGGTATCGATCCTTGCGCGGCGAAGATGGAGGAGTTCGGCGTCCGCCCAAGCGGGCGGATTCCGGTGCATTGCGTCGTCAAGGACGGTAATCCGGTGGACGTGGCGATGGAGGCGATCGCGCTGTATCGTCCCGCCATGCTCGTCGTTGGCGTCAAGCGCGCCAGCCAGACGCCGGGACCTCACGGCACCTCCTTCGCGATGCTCGCCCGTTCACGCGTGCCGGTGTTGTGCGTTCCACCTGCGGCACAGGACGCTGCGGCGACGCGCGTCGGCGCGGTCTACGAAGAAATATGATCCGGCGCGCACGGAAGCTGCTGCCGCCCGCGGCTTAGCCCATTCTTCAGGCCGCGGTGCGCGATAAGAGAGGTTGGCTGGCTGCCTCATTCGATTGAGCATTTGTAGTCTTTTTCTGGGCTGATTTGACTGGAATCGATTGGCCGCAGATGAAACGTCGTTCGGCGCATGTTCGCAGCAATCGAAGCGTTCACCGCAAGTTGGCGGGAATCATACGCAGCTCCAGGTGCAGCAGGGCTGATCCTGGGCCGAAGGATGGGGGAGACGGAACGATGCAGCCAGAGGCAAGGTCACGTCCGATGGACGCCGTTGCCCCACACCCGGTAGCGGAGCTCTTGGACTGTCCGCCAGAGACCGGCAGTCTGCTCACCGGCGCAGCGCAGTGCCTTAATTTCGATTCCGGCGAGACCGTATTCCAGCAGGATGGCGTCTGCAAGGGCCTTTACCTGGTGATCTCGGGGCAGTTTGTGCGTAAAGCGGAACGTCTAAAGGTGCGGCTGACGTTGGGAACAGTGCGTCCCGGAGACCTTGTGGAACTGGCGGCTTCGCTGGGAGACAGCCATCATACCTATACGTTGAAAGCCCTGACTTCCGGTACGCTGCTGCTGTTGCCGATGGGGGCGATCGAGCGCGCGTTCGAGAATTTTCCCGCCCTGCGAATGCGGCTGCTCGAGGAGCTGGCCCGCGAGGTTTCACGCGCCTATCTCACCCA
>JAKABE010000033.1:0-5293 GCA_021801945.1 Acidobacteriota bacterium | reverse complement strand
AAGTCCCGCACGCGCCGGCCGGGCAATGCGGCAGCGGCCACGTAGGCAGCGCCGGACCTTCCCGCGTCATTCCATATTCCGCCGGACCACCGTAGCTATCCCTCCCAAGGATTCGTGTTCGGTGCCAGGAGGCATCGGCGAGGGGCAATGCCACGGCCTCCCGCCGCATCCGCCTCATCTCGTAGCAATATTTGAAGATCGTGACGGAAGCCATTTGTAGCGCCGGTCTCCCGGCCGGCTGTAGTGCGGCTCTCCTGACCCGCACCCGGCCGAGCCCCGCCACCGAACTATGCAGCCACGGCCCAAGTCCGGATCAGAAAGGGCCAAAGCGCCGGGAGCGGGAGTGGCGTTTTCGGAAATGAGTTATACTTTAATTGACTGCACAGCAGGACAAGTATGGGTTCATTCCATTCCCCTCACCAGCAGGAAGACTGTTTGAATTGCGAGCATCGCCATCTGCGCATGTTCTGCAATCTCTCGCCCGAGGCGTTGGCGGATTACGACAAGATTGGAATCATGATGAGCCACGCGCGCGGAGCCAAGCTCTTTTCTGAGGGTGACCCGGCGCGCAACGTCTTTGTGATCTGCTTCGGGCAAGTGAAGATCTCCTCCACTTCGCGCGACGGCAAGACGATGATCCTCAAGATTGCCGGGCCGGGCGACGTGATGGGACTGAGTGCAGTGCTGGCCAATGTGCCACATGAAGTTTCCGCCGAGGCCATCGAGCCCTGCCAGGTGAAGACTGTGCGCAAGCAGGAGTTCGTTGAGTTCCTGGGGCGTCACGGTATCGCCAGCATGCATGCCGCGCAGGCGCTCTCCAGCGAGTACCTCACCGTGTTTCATGACGCCAAGCGGTTGGCGCTCTCCGGTTCTGCGGCGGGACGGCTGGCGCGCCTCCTGCTGGATTGGGGCCGCGCGGCGGCGAACGGCAAGCCGGAGATTAAGTTCACCATGGCGCTCACCCACGAAGAGATCGCCAACATGGCCGGCACCTCGCGGGAGACGGTGACGCGCCTGCTGAACCAGTTTCGCCGCGACCAGTGGATCATCGTCAAAGGCGCCAGCCTGACGATCGCCAAGCCTGAACAGCTTGAGCGCCTCACAGCATAGAAGCTGTTCCCAGTTCACAGTCCTCACTCCTCAGTACCGGCGGCCTGCCCGCTTGATGGTGCCTTGCTCCTACGTGCGCCGGGCATTGCGAAAGTCGAACTTCGAACCGGACGCTATACTTCCTCCATGCCGCTTCTGAGCATCGTGATCACCGTCCTCAACGAGGTCCAGGAGATTGGCAGATCCGTGCCCAGCCTGCTCGAACAGGTTCCGCCGGCGGCGGAAGTGATCGTGGTGGATGGCGGATCGGCCGACGGGACTTGGGAGTGGTTGGTTGCGGCCCAGGCGCGCGACTCGCGTCTGGTGGCTATCCGCGACGAGACCTGCAACTTGAAGCACTCGGCGGGGCCGGTCTCCCGAGGACGGAACGTGGCCATCGCCGCGGCCAAATCGGAGATCATCGCCTGTGCGGATGCCGGATGCACCTATGCCCCCGATTGGCTGGCGAACCTGACGGCGCCGCTGGTTCGCGGACAGGCCGAATATGCGCTCGGTGGCACGCGCCAGAACCTCGAGCCCGGAAACTACACGGTGTGGGATCTGGCCTCGGCGCCCTTCTTCAGCATCAGGCTCGCTGCCGATGAGCCCACCAAGTCCTGCACGGCCCGGTCGATGGCCTTCACCAAGACCTTGTGGAAGCGCCTCGGAGGATTTCCGGAGTCGGTCCTCGTGGGAGAGGACACGCAGTTTGACGCCGCTGCGCGCCGGCACACTGCCCCGGCCTTTGCGACCAACGCAAAGGCCATCTACCGCCCCCAAAACTCCTTCCGCATGGCTTGCCGGCAGATGGCGCGCTATGCCATCAGCGACGGACAGGCCGGCATTCGCAAAGCCCGCCTCTTCCGCAATGCGGCCCGATGTGCCCTGCAGGTTCTGGCGCTTGCCGGCCTGCGCTGGACTTTTGTTCCCCTGCTGGTGGTCCTTGCAATCGAGTCGTGGTTTGCCTTTCACCGCGACTGGCGGCATCTTCGGCGCTTTGGCGCGGTGGCCATTGCGGCCCGTCTTGTCTTCTCCGTCGCCGTTCCCTGGCTGGTCGCGGCGAACCAGATGCGCGGGCGGTTCAGCACCGAACGGCTGACGAACTGGCAGAACACCGGCCGGTAACGCTGTGGGCGAGCCGATTCGAGCTTGCCGGATGTCGCCCTGGCGTCCCAAATAGAAGCCCCGAAACAAATCGGGAATTGGCTCTTGTGGAGGTCGGACAATTCTGCGCCTTGCCGGTTGAGCGCAGGCGCGGGCGCGCCTAAGGTGCAAGGGGAGGGAACGGCCGCGCGCAGAGCGCAGCCGCGGAGTGTCGGCCAGCATGTCCGTCATAGCCAAAATCCCGCGCCCGGAAGAGTGCTGCGAAGAGACGTTCACAGGCCGGCTCAGCGAGGTCGCATGCGGCTATCAGCGCATGCTGGAACGGGATCCGCGCAATCCGGAGGCGCTGGTGGGCATGAGCCTGGTGGCGCTGGCAAGCCGGCAAGTAGCGGCCGCGGTCAAGATGGCCGTGGCGGGTGTATCCGCCGCGCCATGGATGGGAGCGGCCTGGGTGGCTCTAGGCCAGGCGCTCAAGGCCAGCGAACGGTTTGAAGAGGCGGAACAAGCCTATGCCCAGGCCATACGGTTGGGTGGGCTAGACGCGCTGGCGCGCATCGGGCTGGGCGAACTGAAGATCGCTGTGGGTCGGGCAGAAGAGGCAGTGCGCGAGTTCGAACTGGCGCTCGAACGACGCCCGGCAATGGTGGCCGCGCACATGGGCCTGGGAAACGCGCTGGCGGAGATGGAGCGGAATGCGGAGGCTCTGGAGTATTACACACACGCATTGGTCCTAGAACCGCGCTTGTCTGAAGGTCATTTCGCGGCTGGATTCGTGCTCGCCAAGCTGGACAGGACGAAAGAAGCCGAAGCGCGCTATCGGCGGGCGATCGCCTTGCGGCCGGACTTCGCAGCGGCATGGGTCAACCTGGGCAATTTGCTGCGGGAGTCCGCCGTAGCCGACGACTTTTACGCTGAAGCGGCTCTGCGGCGGGCAATTGAGCTACGGCCGGATCTGGTCTCGGGCTGGGTGAATCTGGCGATGCTGGAGCGGCAGCGAAAGCGGCCGGCCCAGGCGGAGGCGTACCTGCGCAAGGCCTTCGAGCTGAACCCCAACCAGGTGGAGACGCTGGTCGCATGGTGCCAGTTCCGCGCGGCGGAGGGCGATCTGGCGGGTGCTTGGGCGTGGCTGCGCTGGGCGCTGGTGCGCAATCCCGATCACGATGAAGCCTTGAACATGCAGGGAATTCTCCTGCACAGGGAGGGGCGGTTCACCGAGGCGATCGCGCTCTTCGAGCGGGCTCAAGCTCTGGGCAGCCGGGCGGCGGCGTCGAACCGCGGCAATTCGCTGCTGGATTTGGGGCGGATGGACGAGGCGCTGAAGGCCCACGAACAGGCGGTTGAAGACGATCCCTCCCACGCCGGCGCACAGTACAACCTGGCGCTGACGCGGCTGCGGCTAGGCGATTGGGAGCGCGGTTGGGCCGGGTATGAGGCGCGTTGGCGGTTCCGCGAGGTGCACAGGAAGCCGAGACGCTTCCGGCGACCGCGTTGGAACGGCCAGGCGCTCGCCGGAGAGCGCGTGCTGCTTCACGCCGAACAGGGACTGGGCGACACGATCCAGTTCTGCCGGTACGCAGCGCTGGTTGCGGCGCGGGGAGGCGTGCCGGTGCTGGAGGTGCAAGCGCCGGTGGAGCGGCTCCTGCGGTCGCTTGCAGTGGTGCGCGCTGGATGCACAGAGGTCGTGACGATGGGCGGACATGAGACAGAAAAGGACGCGAGATTCGATCTGGAATGTCCGCTGATGAGTCTGCCGGCAGTCTTTGGAACCACGACGGCGACAGTTCCGTGGGATGGGCCTTACCTGGGCTCTGATCCGGTGGAGGCTTGGCAGAAACGGATACAGTTCCCGAATGTGGGGCCGGGCCCACGTGTGGGGATTGCGTGGGCGGGAAATCCGGGCTACAAGGCCGACCACTTGCGGTCGATGAAACTCCGGACGCTCACGCCGCTGCTCCGCGCCGTGAAGGCAACCTGGATCTCTCTGCAGAAGGGCGAGGCCGCCGAACAATTGGCGGAACTGCCGAAAGATGTCTTCGTATGGGATGGGTCCAGCCGCGACCGGGACTTGGCTCAGACGGCGGCGCTGGTGGCGACTCTGGATCTGGTGGTCACGACGGACACCTGCATCGCACATCTGGCCGGGGCCATGGGCAAACCGGTGTGGATTTTGCTGCCGCATTTGGCCGATTGGCGCTGGATGGAGGAGCTTGAAACCAGTCCCTGGTACCCTTCGGCAAAGCTGTCCCGGCAGTGCCTTCCAGGGGATTGGGCCGTGGTTCTGGAGCGGGTGCTTGGCCAGATTGAAACCAGTTGGCACCCTCCGGAAAGAGGATGTGGAAGGCTTGAAGCCGCATTGGGAAACTTCTGTAACTGATTGATGAAAAGAAAGTTAATAACCCTCAATGCGACGTCGATTTTCTCTTGACAATTGAAGCTCTATATAATAGAGTGCTCTTAATAGTGGATTTCTCCCGTGTCGAGAAAATCAATCACGGAGGTGACATAAGGATGACGGACAACATGGAAAACCATGAGTTGCAGGAGCGCCTGAGGCTCATCGAAACCATGATCGCCGAGGGGCGGCGGGTGAGCGGAAACTGGGGCTGGTCCTTCGTGTTGTGGGGAGTCGCCTATTATGTCGCGTTTGCCTGGTCGGCTCTGGACCGGAGTGCATTCGCGTGGCCTGTGACGATGATTGCAGCCGGCGTAGTGACAGGGATCGCGTCGAGCCGCAGGGTGCGCAATCATCCGCGCACCGTGATGGGGCGAGCAATCGGGTCGATCTGGATGACGATGGGTATCGCTCTGTTTGTGCTCATGTTCTCGCTGGGATATAGCGGCAGAATCGACAACCACGTTTCCCTGGCGATTGCGGGTTCAATGCTGGCGGTTGCCAACGGGGCCTCTGGTCTGATCTTGCGATGGAAGATGCAGCTCGCTTGCGCCCTCGTCTGGCTGGCGGCGGCGGAGGTAGCGTGTTTCGGGACGGAGATGCAAGGTCTCGTCGCGTTTCTGGCGGCAACGTTTTTCGGCTTGATCGTCTTCGGGATTTACGCCATGATCCGCGAGTCGCGGTGCCGGCAGGGCGGGGTGGTTCATG
>JAKABE010000449.1 GCA_021801945.1 Acidobacteriota bacterium | reverse complement strand
TGGCTTCGGCCGCCGCGGCGGGAATGACGCCGTCCGCGGCCAGCACGGCGCTGGCCGCGGCCTCCACTCGGAGCCAGCAGCGGTACTTGTTATCTTCAGTCCAGATGCGGCCCATGACCGCACGGGTATAGCGGTTGATCAACGAAGAACTCCTTCAAAAACAGCTTTCAGCCCTCGGCTTTCAGCTACTGGCTGCTGGCTACCAGCTATCAGCAGCCGCCGTTGGCGCGAAACGTTTTCACCGCAGGTTCACTCTAAATTCTACGAGGGATAGCGGCTCATCCGCGAGCGATTCCCAGCCGGCTGCGGAGATCGTCTATGAGCAGCCCGCGGCCTGCGGCATAAGGTTGGAACCACTCGCCGTCGATCACCATTTGCGGAATGGCGCGCCTGCCCGCATGGCGAATGACCTCGGCAGAGGCCTTCGCATCCGACTCCACATCGATCGTGCTGTACGAAATTGCATGGGAGTCAAGAAATCTCTTCAGCACCTGGCAGTCGCGGCACCACGATGCCGAGTAAACCTTCACATCCATGAGCCCATTGTAGAGCGCTGCGCTGCTATGATCCGTTGTGATGACTGCCGAAGAGATCAAATCGCTGCTCAAGCTGCAACCGCACCCCATGGAGGGCGGATGGTTTCGGCAGACTTACGTCTCCTCCGTCAGCGTCGCCCTGCTCGGGGGCGTGCGGCCCTATGGCACGGCTATTTATTACCTGCTCGAAGAGGGAACCTTCAGCGAGATGCACAGGCTCGCTTCGGACGAGATCTTCCATTTCTATCTCGGCGATCCGGTGGAGATGCTCCAGCTTTATCCCGACGGCAGCTCCGCCGTTTTTGCGCTTGGACCGGATTTGCAGGCCGGTCAACACGTGCAGCTTGTGGTTCCCGCCGGGGTCTGGCAGGGCACGCAACTGATCGGCGAGGGCAAAGTGGCGCTGCTCGGCTGCACGGTGTCTCCGGGCTTTGATTATGCCGACTACCGGAGCGGGAGTTATGCGGAGTTAGCCGCAGAGTGGCCGGTAGAAGCAGAGCGGATTCGAAAGCTGACGAGAAAGTAGCGCAGCGAGGCAGGCGAATCCATGCAGCGGAGCTGCCGTGCCTCGTGCGTATTGCGAGTTAGCGAGTTGGCAAGTTGGCCAGCCTCTTAGCGCCGCTCGCGGAAGAATCCGCGCAGCAGTTCGGCTGATTCCTCTGCGCCGATTCCCTGCTCCACCTGCATCTGGTGATTGAGCCGCGGGTGGTTGAGAACCGACAAAACCGAGCCGCAGGCGCCGGCTTTGGGATCGGCGGCAGCAAAGACCAGCCGGTCGAGGCGCGCGTGAATCATGGCTCCGGCGCACATGGCGCAGGGTTCGAGCGTGACGTAGAGCGTGCAGCCTGTGAGGCGGTAGTTGCCCAGGACCGCGGCGGCGGCACGGAGGGCCACGATTTCAGCGTGGGCGGTGGGGTCGTTATCCCGCAACACGCGGTTCTGGCCGCGCGCAAGAATCGCACCCTCGTGGACAACCAATGCGCCGATGGGCACTTCACCGGCCTCGCCGGCGAGGCGAGCTACGGCTAGCGCTGCGTTCATGGCTTCGCGGTCGTCGATCATGCGTTTGATGGTAATGCCGCCGGCTGCTGCTGGGTCATGCAGTGCAGCGCGCCCAAGCCCCAGATCAGGTCCACGCTATCGATCCCGATCACTTCGCGGCCGGGAAAAGCTTCGGCCAAAGTATTCAACGCCACGCGGTCGTTGGCATCGTGAAAGGTAGGAACCAGAGCCAGTCCGTTGGCGATGTAGAAGTTCGCATAACTGGCTGGAAGCCGCCGCCCGCGGAATACGACCGGTTTTGGCATCGGTAACTCGACAATCGTAAATTGCTTTCCATCCGCCGTCCGCGCGGCTTTCAATCTCTCCAGGTTCTCGGCCAGCGGCGCGTGGTTGGGGTCGCGCGTATCCGGCTCGACGGCAGCCATGATTGTGGCCGGACCGGCGAAGCGCGCGATGTCGTCCACGTGGCCATGCGTATCGTCGCCGGCGATGCCGCGGCCCAGCCAGATCACCCGATCGATGCCCAGATAATCGTGAAGGGCCTGCTCCAGTTGCGTGCGGCTGACGCCGGGATTGCGCTGCTGGACTTCGCTCAACAGGCATTCCTCCGTGGTGAGCAGACTGCCCACGCCGTTCGTGTCGATCGAGCCGCCTTCGAGCACCAGGCGGTGCTTCCTGCCATTCTCAATTTGGATGGCCGGCTGCCACTCTTCCAAGCCGAGCAGCTTGGCGACGCGGCCAGGCAGTTGGTCATCGAGGCGCCAGTCGTCGTACTTGGCCCAGGCGTTGAAACGCCAGTTGGTGAGGCCGATCCGGCCCTCCGAGTTGCGCACGAAGATGGGACCGGAATCGCGGGTCCAGCCGCGGTCGGTGGGCCAGGCATGAAAACTCACCCGATCGAGATTTGCGCCTGCCCGCGTCAACATGCTCTTAATGCGCCGCTCCGCCGCGGCATGCGCGACGATCAGATGCACCTGTTCGCGCGCAGCGAGAAGACGCACGATCTCCACATAAAGCCACGGGATAGCCGTGAACTTGCCCGGCCAGTCGCTGACGTTGCGCGGCCAAGCCAGCCAGGTGGCCTCGTGCGGCTCCCATTCGGCGGGCATGCGGTAGCCCAATGCGCGCGGGGTTTGTGTGGCGGGCCGGCGGGGCATCGTTACTTGCGCTCTCCGTCTTTGGAACGCGTGCTGGCGGAATCGCGAAAGCGCCGGGTAATGGGCGCGTAGGCGTCGATGCGGCGGTCGCGCAGGAAGGGCCAGTTGCGACGCGTCTCCTCTATCAGGCCCAGATCGATCTCGGCCGTCAGAATCTCCTCGGCATCGTGCGCGGCTTTGGCCACAATGCGCCCAAAGGGATCGGCCACAAAGCTGCCGCCCCAAAATTCAAGCCCCGGTCCCTGGGCGCGATTGCCCAACACATCGCCCTGCTCGTGACCTACGCGATTCACGGCAGCCACATAGACGCCGTTGGCGATGGCGTGCGAGCGCTGGATGGTCTGCCAGGCGTCGTACTGGGCTGTGCCG
>JAKABE010000448.1 GCA_021801945.1 Acidobacteriota bacterium | reverse complement strand
CTCAATAAACTGCCGCACGTACCAGGCCACAGCGGCGTTGCCCGTCATGTACATGTCTAGTTGGCAACTGCAGGCCATCAGGCGGCCGAGTATGTCGAGATTCGATTCCGTCTGCTCAGCCGGCGCCTTTTTGAACCAGGCGTTGACCAGATCCCCGCGACGGTCGACGTTGAAGCCGTAATGCGCCAGGCAGCTTTCGATAAAAATCGCGCGCAGGTTGCGCCGGCGCCGCGCCGCCCCGCCACCCGCGAATCGGAAGGAGATGTAGTTGTTGCCGGGTACGGAGGAGACACAGGCATCCACCAGCGTGAAATGGTAGGCCAGGCGCGAATTCAAATTCATATACTCATCGGCGACTAGGAGATAGCTCTTCTCTCCCAGGGCACGAATGGGACCAGCGGAAGAAGTCAGCGAGGTAGCCATCACCGAGGCCAGACCGATGAGACTGGCGGGGATTTCGC
Source organism: Acidobacteriota bacterium (assembly GCA_021801945.1). The sequence continues at coordinate 2,609 of JAKABE010000448.1, read as the reverse complement.
GCGTCCAGGTGACTCCGGGGTGCGTCACTCCGCGCCACAGCGACTGGAATGGCCGCGAAACAATCTGTTGCGGCGCCACCTCCTGGGCCGAAGCCACCTCCGGCGTGAGCCCGCCACCCAAATCGAGTACCTGCAGATTGACCGGCGCCGGCGTCAGCAACTTTTTGGCGCACTGCGGACCGTGCTCGATTTCGCTGTCGTTCACCGCGAACATGGCTTCAATGGCCTTCTCGTGGCAGAAGCGGAGGACGTCGTGCGCCGATTTGCAGCCTCCGGGACGGAAGTTGAAGGCCGTGGGATCGAGCAGGTGAAGGGTGAGCACGCGGCTGCTGATGGGGTCGCCCGGCCTCTCGTGATAGCGCTCGGCCTCGGGCAATTCAAGATTGCGCACCGGCCAATAGCTACCTGCGAAGACTCGTGGCTGCACCGCATCCAAACTGACGGGGGCGCCGTTGTGGAGCTTCTCGAACGCACCAGCAAGCTGAAAGACCGAGGGAATCGCGGACTCGCGCAGCAGCGCCGCGGCATGGCCGGTGAGGTTACCCCACTCCGCCACCAGCCCCGAGATGCGGGGAAAGACCTCGACGATCTCCGGCGATGCCTTGCGCAGAAACAGGATGGCGCCCTGCGGTGTGGCGCTCAGCGCGCTGGCATCCGCGGCCAGATGCACGGTTCCGGAAACGCGGCCCGGATACACGGTGCGCCCGCCGGAGAGGATGGGATCGCCGCGCACGCGCGCCCTCACACGCACTGCACCAGAATCAGCCAAAGCCAGCGGCCGCGATTGCACCACCCAAAGCTTCCCTTCCTCATCCAACACCCACTCCACGTCCTGGGGGCATCCGAAGTGGTCCTCAATCTGGATGGCCCACTCGGAGAGCTCTTCGAGATGGATGGGGCTAAGACTCGGGGCTTCCGTCCATAAGTTGCCCAAGCTCTGGCGAAATACACCACCGCCCGCGGAAAGCGCAATCTGTTCTTCCTTGTGCGCTATGCTCTGGTCCACAACCGCATGAGGGCGCTTGCGCGAGAGCACAAACAAATCCGCCGGCGCACGGCCGCTGGCGATTTCCACAGCCAGTCCGCGCGTAGCGGTAATCCACAGCACTCCACTTTTGGGATCTTTCGGATCGCGCGTATAAAGGATGCCCGCGGCCCGCGCACGCAGAACTGGCAGGCACAGCACGGCCATCGGGCAATCGATCTCCGGCAAGCCCGCCGATAGGCGGTAGAACAGCGCCTTAGAGCTGAAGCGGCTCCCAACTACTTCACGGTAGGCTTCGACCATTTCTTCGAGAGGCACATTCAGCAGGCTCACGAATTGTCCCGCGAAGGTTCGCGGCCCGCCTTCGCCGACGGCGCTGGAGCGCACGGCCAGGCCGGAGCCTGCGGCCTCGACGGTTCGTGCCCGCTCGACTAGTGCGACTTCAACGGCCCTCGGAACCGGGCAATGCTTCACAAGTTCGGCCATGCGGGCCGAAACCTGTTCCAAGCGGTCGAGGTCATTCAAGTCGAGATTGCGGGTCGCATCCCGCAATTGCTGCCACAAGGGTATGCCGCAGAACTGGCGGTAAGCTTCCGCAGTGAGCACAAAGCCATCGGGAACGGGTAGCAGCAATTTGTTTCGGATCTCTCCGAGAGCTGCGGCTTTGCCGCCAACCTCCGGTGCAGAGCGCAGATCCACTTCCGAAAGCCAGCAAGCCAAAGGCGGGCTGACGAATTCATCGCGCGCGGCGATGTAGGACTCCACCTCGTCCCGCTGTGCGCGCACGATCTCCGCCAACCGGCGAAAGCGCTTTTCGGTGAGCCGCTCCAGAGTAATCACCGCCTGCCCGAGCTTGTCGAAGAGAAGATCAATTCGTTCGCCAAAGACTCTTCGGCTAGCGGGTGCAAATTGCAGGTCCTCCTGAATGGCGGACAGCGCTTCCAGGCAATCGTTGTTCAGCGACAACAAGCGCCGGAAGCTTGCGTACTTGGTGCGGATTGTCTGTTCTGGGGAGGCGCGTTGGTTGTCCTGCCTCCACCACCAGGGGGCCATCTCGTTACCCTCTTACTCAGCCACACGCTGCTGGTATTCGCTCCCGGGTTAGTTCCGGCCCGCAAATACTAGCAATGTTGCGGGTTTCACCAACAGCCCGATTGACATCTTCACGGTGGTCGCCAGGACGATGCTGGCGAGCACGATCCTCAACTGCTCTCCGCGCAAAAGCCGCGACATGCGCGCTCCCAACTGCGCGCCGACTGAGGAACCGATGGCCACCGCAAGCGCCAATACGATGTCCACGGTCTGGTTGCTAACCGCCTGCATGACGGTTACTCCGGCACAGGTGAACAAAATCTGAAACAGATCCGTGCCTACGGCGACATGCATGGGCATGCGCAGCAAGTAGACCATCATGGGCACCATGATGAATCCCCCGCCCACACCCATGATCGCGGCCAAAACTCCCACCAAGGCGCAGAGCACAAAGGGTACGAAAACCGAATGCGTCACATGGGAACGGGGGAAGGTCATCTGGAAGGGCAGCTTTCTGAGCAGAGCCGCCGGTCGGACCGGATTGGAGGCCTTCTGCTCAATCATTCCGCGCCGCAGGCTCTGCAGGCTCTCC
>JAKABE010000447.1 GCA_021801945.1 Acidobacteriota bacterium | reverse complement strand
CAAAGCTGATGGCGCGGATTCCGGGGTGATCGAGAATCGCGTTCACCGTATCGCGTCCGCCATTCACAAGCTGGATGACACCGGCCGGAAAGCCCGCGGCCTGGATAAGGCCAAAGATCTTTTGCGAGGTGATGGGCACTCGCTCGGAGGGCTTGAGGATAAAGCAGTTTCCCGCCGCGACCGCGTAGGGCAGGAACCAGAACGGTATCATGCCGGGAAAGTTGAACGGCGTAATCGCGGCAACCACGCCCAGCGGCTGGCGGATCATGTGCTCGTCGATGCCGGTTGCGATATCTTCGCAGTTCGTTCCCTGCATGAGTGTGGGCATGCCGCAGGCGGTCTCGACGTTTTCAATGGCGCGCTGTATCTCGCCTTTGCTCTCGGCCAGGGTCTTGCCGCACTCGTCCGTGATGGAGAGCGACAGTTCCTCTCGATGCTGCTCAAGCAGCGCCTTGAGCTTGAAGAGCGGCTGGACGCGGTCAACAACCGGCGTGCGCCGCCATTGAACGAAGGCTCGCTGGGCTGCCTCCACGGCCTGATGCACATCGGCAGCCGGCGAGAGCGGAACCTCAGCCAGCACCGCAGCCGACGCGGGATTGATGACGTTAAGCGCCACATCGGCGCTCGATGGATGCCACCCGCCATTGATAAAGTTCTGCAGGCGTTCGTTCATCTCTATTCTCTCCTCAGAGGTAATGGCGCTCCAGCTTTCGCGCCGCTTCATAGCGCGCACGGGCCTCGCGCACGCTCTCCATCTCAGACGCTTCGGCAACCGCAACGTCCCACCAGGATTCGTAGCCCGGCACGCTTACCGAGGGATCTGTCTCGATGACGATGACCGTCGTGCGGTCGAGCGATTTCGCCTGTTCCAGAGCCTGCTTTAGTTCGCTGATCGTCTCGACTTTCATGGCATGCGCGCCCAGGCTGCGCGCATTGGCGACAAAGTCGAAGGTGAGTGCGTCGCCGTCCAGTTGGCCGGAAGCGGCATTGCGCAGGCAGTAGCGCGTTCCGAATCCGCCCTGGCCCAGCGAACGGCTCAGCCCTCCGATGCTTCCAAAGCCGTGATTGTCGACCAGCACAACAATGATTTTCACGCCCTCCTGCACCGATGTGGCAATCTCGGTAGGCATCATCAGGTAAGTGCCGTCCCCGAGGAAGACAAAGACTTCGCGGCTGGGGTCGGCGAGCTTTGCGCCCAGCGCGCCGGGAATTTCATATCCCATGCAGGAGTAGCCGTACTCCATGTGATAGCCGTTGGGCGTGCGCGTTCGCCACAGCTTGTGCAGGTCGCCGGGATGGCTGCCGGCCGCCGAGAGCAGAACATCGCGCGGTCCCGACGCCTCCCACATTGCGCCGATCACTTCGCTCTGCGCGGGGCGGCCGGGATTGTTGAGATGGAAGAGGCGATCGACTTCGGCGTCCCATTGCGTCTTGAGGGCGGCAGCGGCGGCTTCGTGTTCCGAAGGTACGTGATAGTCCGCAAGCGCCGCAGTCAATTGCTCCAGCGCGATGCGCGCATCGGCGACCACGGGGATGGCTCCGGCCTTGAAGGCATCGAACTCCGCCGTGTTGATGTTGACGAAGCGCACTTGCGGGTTCTGAAACGCCGTCATCGAAGCAGAAGTGAAGTCGGAGTAACGTGTGCCGATGCCAATAATGAGATCGGCTTGGCGCGCAAGGCGATTGGCGGCCAGTGATCCGGTCGCGCCCATGGCGCCCATCACTTGCGGATGGTTCCATGCCAGCGCGCCTTTGCCCGCCTGGGTCTCCGCTACGGGTATGCCGGTCTGCGCGACAAAAGCGGCGAGCGCCTGCGAAGCTTCACTCATCAGCACGCCGCCGCCTGCGACAATCAGCGGTTTGCTGCTGGTACGGATGGCTTGCGCCGCGCGCTCAAGTGAGACCTGGTCCGGCTGGCCGCGGCGAATCAGCCACACACGCTTGCGAAACAGCTCTTCGGGATAGTCGTAGGCCTCGACCTGCACATCCTGCGGCAGAGCCAGGGTAACGGCGCCGCAATCGGAGGGCGATGTAAGCACGCGCATTGCTTCAGGCAGCGCGGTGATGAGCTGCTCGGGGCGGTAGATGCGGTCCCAATAACGGGAGACGGGCTTGAAGCAATCGTTGACGCCAATGTCCTGCGTGGCGGGAGATTCCAACTGCTGCAGCACCGGCGCCACGTTGCGGCGGGCGAAGATATCGCCGGGCAGAAGCAGCACCGGCAGGCGATTGATGGTGGCCAGTGCCGCGCCGGTAATCATGTTGGTTGCGCCGGGCCCGATGGAAGACGTGCAGGCAAAGGCGCGCAGCCGGTTGCTGGCCTTGGCGAACCCCGAGGCGAGATGCACGCCGGACTGCTCATTGCGCACCGGAATATACGGGAAGTCGGGGTTCTGCTGCAGGGCCTGCCCGATGCCGGCTACGTTTCCGTGTCCGAAGATGCCCAGCACCCCGGCAAAGAAGGCGTGTTCGTGGCCATCGCGCTCGACATACTGACATTTCAAGAAGCCAATCAGAGCCTGTGCCATAGTCATGCGCCGCGTTTTCATACGGAATCTCCTCAATCAGCGGATTGAAACTAACCGGGCTGCAGCCACTCTTCCCCGGCGGCGAAGCGGCGGCCACCCGGCCTTTGTCCGAAAGACTAGCGGGAAGCCGGGATGCAGCTTTGGTTGCAACGGCCTCTGGTCATGCACACGTGTGCATACGCAAGAGAATGATCCTCCCCGGCGGCCACCTCTGTCAACTGCAAAGGATCAAGATGGAGATGAATTGTGTGGGCATGCTCTTTTCGCGTACCAATCGCTGAAAAACGGAGTGGCGGGAAGAAGTGGGTGCGGATGAGATCCGGGAGCCGGGCGCGCCGCGCTTCTTGACCGGGGAGAGCGGGAGTGGTACGGTTTGACTGCACACGTTTGCAGGCGCGGGAGAAGAAATGACACCAACCAAATCGCAAATCCAATTCAAAAGCCCCCTCCATCAGATGACGCAGACCACGCCTACATGTCTCTGGAATGATTCGGCTTCCATCGAAGAGCTTACCTATTCCATCGAGCATGGAGCCGTGGGCGCC
>JAKABE010000446.1 GCA_021801945.1 Acidobacteriota bacterium | reverse complement strand
CGAACCCACCGACATCACTCAGCAGTCGGTAATATAGGCGACAGTTGGTGCTTTGAAGAATGATTGCACGAGACGTGGTTTGCGCTTGATGGCGGCGAGTTGGGCTTCGATTTTGTCCTGAAGCTTTTCGCCTTGGCGTAGCGGAGTCCGGGCGACGCCCGTCCGCTTCATGTGGCTCCAGACCAGTTCATCTGGGTTCAGGTCAGGGGCGTAGCCTGGCAGAAAATGCAACGTCAGCATTCCATTGGTCGACGCCACGTAGGCTTTCACCAGCGCTGTTTTGTGGGCAGGCAGCCCGTCGAGGACCAGGTGCACCGGCCTCGTGCGGTGCCGCATCATCCGGCGTAGCAGCGCTACGAACAACTCAGCATTCAGGCCGCCTTCATAAGTGCAATACCAGAACCCGCCGCGGGCTGTCACCGCCGAGGCGGCGCCGATCGATTGCCGTTGGCCCGGACGCTCGACGATCGGCGTCTGTCCCTTCACGCCCCAGGTCTTGCCATGCACGGCGTCGGCCCGAAAGCCGGACTCGTCCCAGAAAAAGACCTCGCCGCCACAGGACTTGGCCTGCCTGGCGATTTCAGGAAACCGCTCACGTCGCCATGCCTCGATCGCCTCCGGATCGCGCTGATAGGCACGCTGCAACGGCTTTTGCGGCGTCAGGCCCAGTTTCGACAGCAGTTCGCCCACAGCCGTCACACCGAGTTTGATACCAAACTTGCGCTCGATCAGTTCGGCCACAACGTGCCGGGTCCACAGCCCGAAATCCAGGCCGTATTGGCGCGGATCGCGGCCATTGATCCAACGCAACACCTGCTGCTCCTGGCGCGGCGTCAGACGCCGCGGCCGGCCGGTTGCCGGCCGTGACCGCAAGGCTTTCACCCCGACCCCAGGCTTCGATGCCGCGCTGAGCCATTTATAGATTGTTGTGCGGCTGAACCCGTATGAGGCAATCACCGAAGAGGCCGCTTCGCCCTCGCGCACCCGCTCTACAGCCATCAGCCGGATGGTTTCCAGGGTGCGATGATCAAATCTGCGACCGTCCCGTTTCATGCCAGAATTATATCATCCCCGCAAACATACGACTAGCAAAATGTCGTCTTAATTACCGACTGGTGAGTAAGTCGGGTTTCGGTGAGGCTCCGGACGAGGGGAGCGCCGCGGCTGGCGGGACCTGAACTCGAGCCAGGCTACCGAACTTGCGGCTTTCACCACCAACCAAATCGCTTCGCGGTTCTGGTTGGAGCACTAGCTGCAAGTTCGGTAGATCGCCAGGGCTTCCCTGCCTTCGACGACGCTGCCAGCCGGACGGTTCCAGCTCAGACCTTTCAGAACAGGAAAATTGTCGATTTGGATAAGGTCGGGGTTCTGGATCATGCGTCCCGATCCTGGTGTTTCTGCCTGAACCGGGCAAATATCGAAGGCTGTCCGCATCAGGTTGCCGGGGAACCGTGGGTCGATCTTTTCAGCCCGGCGCCCTCGCCAGTCCGCCAGGGCGGTCGAGATCCGGGGCCTACTACCTCTGATCCAGCGTAGGCGCCAAAAATCTCACACTAGGCGCCGGATACCAATCCGGCGCCATTACGCGTTGATCGTGAACGCGCCGAACTGACGCCGCTTGAGCGGTCAGAGCACATCGCGGAGTGGGTGAGACTGACGGGGGAGAAGGTGGAGGGCGCAACTTGCGCCGGCCATCTCGATGCAGCCGGTCGGCGGCGTTCACCGCAACAAATGCCGTCAGGCATCAACGCCGCCACCCGCGAACTCGGCATCGACCGCACCGAGGCGCAGCGCGCGATGAAGATCGACCGCCTTACCGACGAAGCCAAACAGGGCGTGCATATTAGAGGGTTAAAAAACAACAACCCCGCCGGGCTTGTCATTGCCCTGGCAGGGCTGGCCATCGAGTGATGGTCTTGAGGCTCAACCGTCAAAGCGACGGCGAGCAGACAATCGAGATATGAGTCATTCGAGTGTAGTCGTCAAGCTCCCCATCCCGAGACCATGGAGGACGCATATCCGCACACGGTCTAAATCCCGCTTCGAAAGCATTATTTTTAGATATTGCCGTTTCCCTGTGTGGTCGCGAGCCGTCCGAAACAAATCCAGCCGCTCAAAGCGCACCGTTGCCAGCATGTCAGCCTTTACCCAAAAAACGGAGGACGAAAACGGCGGTACGAAATCTGAAGCAGCACGTCTTTCCGGCGGTCGCGCACCTTGCGGCGCGAATGGCGCCGAGATCATACCCGCCCGTTGGAGGCGGCGGGATTATCCCGCATCTGAGATGCGTGAAAATCCATGCTCAGCTTCGGATTTCCGGAAGTGACCATCTGGATTCAAGGCAGCCATCGCCGGACAGCAAACAGATGTTCTGCCCCCCGCATGCGCGGAGGCCGAACGACCACGAAAAAGCCTCAAGCCTTGAGGGAAATGGTCGACGTGGAGACAGTCTCCGTCCGGGTCGTCGCCCATTCGGTGCGCTGCAGGCCGCGCATCGTGTCCTCGATCTGCCGGCCCGACATGGCGAGTACGGCGCGAACACGATGATACTCGGTGATGATCTCGCGCAGCTTGCGGGCGTCCTCCTGGCGGTCAGGTTGCCCGGCCAGGGCGAGCCAGGCCGATTCCAGTGTGTGGTGCCTGGCATTTCGAAGAACCTCGACCAGCCGGTCCAGAACCGGCCGCGCTTCCTGCACCGCATTTTCAAATTCCGTCGCCGCGGCGTAAAGAGCCTGTGGCGGGGCCGAGGATATGCTGGCGGCCAGGGCATCGGCCTCCCGGATCAGATCGCCGGATCGCCCGAGAGCCTCGTCCAGCAGATGCGAGAACGATTCAGATCCCGCTACCGTGAACGGATCGTCGGCTGTATGACCGGGCTGCCCCTCAGCCACGCGGTCTGGCCTTTCCGACCCTGGTCTCAAAGGCGATCATGGCCTTTGCCACATCGATCGCGGGTGGCCTGTAGTCTCCGGCGGCGACCCGCTGCGCGATGTTTTTCACATCGGCATCAGGAATCCCGTTCTGGTGATCGAGCGCGCCCTGCATCATCTGTTCGGCAACTCGCGCGCGATCGGA
>JAKABE010000445.1 GCA_021801945.1 Acidobacteriota bacterium | reverse complement strand
GCGGCTCGAAAAGAAATTGCATGCGATGTGTGCCCCCGGAGACAGAACTCTCCTCTCCAGGTAGATGAGGTCCATGCCGGGCGAGTTGCAACCCTCGATTCCGGCTCTTGGCTGAGAGTGTGCCGGTGGCAAGACTTGGGACCAACAGGCGGTAGCGAAAAGGCGCATCGTAGCGCGTGAAGCTGCACGACTGTAGCGACAGACAGCTCTGCAAAAAAAGGCGGGGTTTGCGACCATTCATTTGGCAAGAAACCTCGCGGCGAGTGCGCAGATCGCATTCCGGTGAGGCGTGACTGTCATCACTGATCGGCATCCGTCGCCGGTTCCATACTGCGGCATCGTACTCAGGAGGATCCTTCCGTGAATGGTTTCCGCGAGTGTGTGTTCGGCTGCGCCCTGCTCTTTTTTCTCTTTTTGGCTGCTGTCGTCCAACCTGCCTTTGCTCAGCAGGATCAAGCCACGCATATATTCCATCGACTGATTCCAGCCGGGGATACCTGTTCCACCTGCCACAAGGCGGTTTATGACCAATGGAAAGCCAGCCCGCATGCCGCCAACGGTGTCGAATGCACCGTGTGCCATGGCGAGACAACAGCAAAGGACTTTGCGGGCAAGCCGGGGTTAAGCACATGCGAGACCTGTCACACCGATCAGGTGGCACAACTGAAGTCTGATCCATTCATGAAAGGCAGGACGTGTGTGAGCTGTCATCAAGCACACACCTTCGTGGAGCACAAGAAGGCGGCCCCGGCAGGTCGGTAAAAACAATTTTCAGGCGTCGCATTCTCGAACTGCTGGCCGGCGCATCCGCGCTCACCGCCTTGGAAACGTGTCATCGCATGCCGAGGGAATGTACGGCGGATTGCCCTGAAAACCAGCAGATCGTGCGCCCGGAAAATTCCGCCAAACACGCGGGTGCCCCGCAAGCGCGTTTGCCGCAACTGCGAATCGGAAGCCGGCGGGGCTTCTCTTCAATTTGTCTGTTCTGTTTGGGCAAACGCCGAACGATGAAGTCGCGCGGTTAGCTGATTGGTGTGAATATCGCCAGTAATCCAGATTTTGAATGTCAACCCCCTCCACCCATTTCTCATCCATATCTATATGAAATTAAGTAGCTTACATTCACTGCTCCGCTGCCGATGAATTCCCCGCTTCGCCCTATCCTGATCAGGAAGACGATCGTCCAACTTCGCGCCTTCCAGAAAGGGATTCACCATGGCCTCCGAGCCTAGCCGGCAAACTCCTCCTCCATCGCCCCGCGATCGCACTCCCCGCGCCCAGCGCGCCGTCGAACAGTGCCAGGCCGCATGGTCCGGCGCCTACCAGCAGGCCATGGACAACCATCTCCCCCAGGACCAGGGCCTGCGCATGGCTGCGGTCGCCTACAAGCTCCAGATCCCCAAAATGACCTGCCTCGCCTCCATAAAAAACGCCGTTGCCTGCATCGCGCACGGCATCTCGTTGGAGGTTTTTGAAGGCAACCAGGGCTCGCAACTCATTTATGCAGTGCAAGTTGCAATGAGCGTGTACAACCCGAAAGGAGCAAAAAAATGAGCACCCCCCTCCCCCCTCTCTTCAACTTCGTCGCCGCCCTCTCCGGTTATCACGCCCGCCGGCCGTCCATCGCGCCCGCCGCCGCCTTGTGGATCTATACCCCCACCATCGCACGCGTCTCGCTCGACGAGCGCGAGCAGTCGATCAGCCAGCTTGTCGAGTTCTTCTATAACAGCCTGCCGCCCAAGTATGTCGCGTACTTGAGGGCAGAAGCTGCCGGCTTGCTTCCCTCCGAAGCCCTCCGCCTCTTTCACGGCCACCTCGACGACCGGATCACCTCGGAATACCTTCGCTGACCTGGGGCGAGCACAACCTCCGGATTGGACAGCCGGACCAGCGTCCCAATCCGCATCTGGTCTATGGCATCGGCACAGAGTTCTCACGCCGAGGCTTGCGGGCGAGTGCCTGAGCAGGGCTTCAGCGCATCCGCCCGCGTCGGAGCGCGCCGCGGAACCCGCCAAACGCGCGCCGGCATGGCCCGGCTTGATGCGGACGGGGATATAATTCCTTCGATGTCGCCATCCCCCCGGGTCCATCGGGCCGGAAACTGGACATGCTCTTGGGCCGATTCCTCGCGCGATTCAATGCCGCTCTTGCTCGGCGCCTGCGGGTGCCCCACTCACCCGGTCGGGCAGACCCGGCCCGGTTCTTCGCCGCGGCCGAATCCAGCCTGGACGACTTCTACATCTTCGAGGGCATTCCCGACGCCTCCGGCGCCATCGTCGATTTCCGCTTCAGCTATATCAATCCCAACGCCGAGCACCGCCTGGGCGTGCCCCGCGAAAGCCTCTATGGCAAGGTCCTCACCGAAGTCCGCCCGTTCGTGATCCGCTCCGGCCTGATCCACAAGTACCGCGAAGTCGTCCGCACCGGGATCCCCTACACCTGCGAAGTTTTTGTCGACGATGACATGATCCAGGGCACCTGGCTCGACGTGCAGGTGGTCCGGCTCGGCACCGGAATCGCCGTCACCAGCCGCGACGTCACCGAGCACCGCCGCCGCACGGATCGTATCTACTACCTCGCGCATCACGACCACCTCACCGGCCTGGCCAATCGCACGCTGCTGCACGAGCGCCTTCGCCAGGCGATCCTGCGCGCCCAGGAAGAGAACTACAAGGTCGCGGTCTTCCTCCTTGACATCGACTTCTTCAAGCAGATCAACGACTCGCTCGGCCATGCCAACGGCGACGTCCTGCTCGCCACCATGGGGCAGCGCCTGCTCTCCTCGGTGCGCGAGTCGGACACCGTGGCTCGCATGGGCGGCGACGAATTCGTGATCGTAATGCCTGAATTCCGCTCGATGGAAGATGTGGAGCGCTGCGGGCAGCAGATCGTGCGCAATGCTTCGCAGCCGATCGACATCGGCGGCCGCGGCATCCGCCTGACCCTCAGCATCGGCATCTCCATCTTTCCCGAGGGCGGCCGCTCCGCCGAAGAACTGCTGCGCAATGCCGACGCCGCCATGTACGCCGTGAAAGACACCGGCCGCAACAGCCTCTGCATCTTCGATGAAGTTCTGCATGCCGC
>JAKABE010000444.1 GCA_021801945.1 Acidobacteriota bacterium | reverse complement strand
AGACGAGCAAGGACTCCTTCATGCGCGCACCTCGTCCAGCCGCACCGGCCGGCGTTCGTCGACCGACTTGCGTGCCGCCAGCGCCATGACGACGGGTACACGGCTGTCGGCTCCAGTCACCGCCGTGGGCAGGTCTTCGAGCACGGCCTGGGTGAAAGCCTGCAACTCCAGGGCAAAGCTCTCGGGATAGCGTTGCATGAAGAAGTTCAGCGGCGGATCAGAGTAAACACGGTCGGCAACGCTTATGGCCACCTGGTTGGAATAGCGATTCTCGGTGGCGATCTTGCCCTTGCTGCCCAGGATCTCCGCCCGCTGGTCATAGCCGAAGGTAGCCTTCCTGCTGTTGTCGATGGTACCGATGGCGCCGGAGCGAAAGCGCAGGATCACCACTGCGGTGTCGAAGTCGTCTGCCTCACTGAAAGCCGGGTCCACCATCACGCTGGCTGCGGCATAAACCTCTTCCACCTCATCTCCCATCAAGAAGCGCGCCATATCGAAGTCATGAATCATCATGTCAAGGAAGAGTCCGCCCGACGGCCTTAGGTAAGAGAAATGCGGAGGCGCCGGATCGCGGCTGATGATATGCAATAGATACGGAGCACCAACCTCGCCACTCGCCACCGCTTGCCGCACGCGCTCGAAGTTCGAGTCAAAGCGCCGGTTGAACCCCACTTGCAGCTTGACTCCTGCGGTCTCCACCGCCGCCAGCGAGCGGTCGATCTTTTCCAGGCTTAACGAAATGGGCTTTTCGCAGAAGATGTGCTTGCCGGCCTGCGCGGCCTGCACGATGAGCTCTGCGTGGGTATCGGTCGGCGAGCAAATGAGCACCGCGCCAATGCTTGGATCGGCAAAGATCTCCTCTGCTGACGCCGCCACCTTGGGAATGCTGCAATGCTCCGCCAGCGCATGAGCGGCCTCGCGGTTCACGTCCGCGATGGCCGCGATTTCGGCTAGCGGCAGACGGAAGGCCAGCGTCTCTGCATGAACGCGCCCGATGCGTCCCGCCCCAATCATTCCAAAACGAAGTTTTCCTTTGTTCATTGTCTCCTCGTAAAAGCACCAACTCCAGCAAATCAGGAATCGCTTCCCGCTGGCAACTGCTGCACGTGCGTGAAGGTACCTCCAGCCGCATGCTAAAGTCGGCGAATGAAGGCCATGGCCTCGGCGCGTTGCGGAAAGCGAGACTCCTCGGCCTTGAACTCTGCCGAGTGAACGCAGCGGCGCAGTCCGCGCATGCGCACCGGGAACTTCAGGTGCAGCATCTCGTGATAGAGGAGGTATTCGAGGGCGTAGCGCGGGCTTGAGGGGCGGTCGAAAACGCGGCTTACGACGATGGTGTTGTGGGTGGCGTCGTAGTGGCCCAGAGAGCGCCGGGCGTGATGTTCACTCCATGTGAGCTCGGGGCGTCCCAATAGTCCATTGAAGAAGCGAGCATTCAGGGAGTCGAAGACCTCATCGAGGTGAAAGTAGTGCCCCTCGGGACCGAAGTAGCGCTTGCTGCCCCGCGCCATGCGGATCAGTTCGGTTTGGCGGGTGATGGCGGCGCTGGAGGCGAAGCGCTTGTAGCGCACGTTGTACCGTGCGTCGATGGGTTTCTTGTAGAGCTTGGCGAGCAGGATGTGGGCGATGGCGTGAAGAACGGCTTCCGTCGCACCCTCCAGAAGATCCGAGAGACTCACTAGAATCTTGCCTTCTCGAAGGCGGATGGTGGTGTTCAGGGAAGTGAATCGGCGAAAACGGACAACAATGGGTGGTACGGGCGCCCGCGGGCGCAGCGCCCGGTACTCCTGCTGAAAGATCGTGACGAAATCTGCGGCCACAAACTGGAGAATAGCAGATGAGAGATCGTCATCAATCTACTGCGGCGGCTCATAACGCTGCTGTCCGCGCTGGTCCTTGTGCTCCTTGAAGTAGTCCGTCTGGCTGACGAGAAGCTGCTTGGCTTGGCTGGCCAAGTCGTTGAAGCTCTCGGTGGCGTCCTCGCGCGCGACCGAGAACGATTTTTCCTTGGGCAGGTCATGAAGAATTCGTTGCCAGTGCGGGATGGCCTCGTTTAGCTTCTTCAAGCCCTTGCGCATATCGGCTTTGCGGCCGCCGTAGGTGTCCAGGTTGTCGCCCAGTTCATCCATCAGGTCGGCCAAGTTCTCAAGCGCCGTGTTGATTTGTTGGTCACGGGTCACGGACGGTATGCGCCGGACCAACGCCTGTAGGGCGTCCACTTGCTCGGTCAGAAATTTGGCATAGAGGCCGATTCGGATGTTGGGTTCGATGCCTGCCTCGGCGATCTGCTCGGCCTGGGCGTAGGTGAGGGGGTCGTGCCGTTCCCGCTGGGCGCAGAGTGGCGCAGCAACGAATAAGCAAAAGGACGTGGCGGCTACGAAAGGCAAGATACGCATCGGCATTGACGCTTCCCGGCTCTCCCCATTGAACGCGCTGGCCTTCAGGGGGCAGAGCAAAAGATGGAATTTACGGCTGGACTCCCGAAGTGAAACTGCCTCGTGTGTACCTGGCGAGGCTTCTGGCAGAATCAGACGGTCTCTAGCCCGTCGCCCAGCCCGTCGCCGGAAGCTATCTCTGAAAAACCTGCAACAGAGCCTCGCGCTGGGCTCGATTAACTTGAGCCAAAGTTTCTTTCACCAGCGGCTGGTATACGTAGTCGCTGGCGTGGAGCATCTGAGTGAGTCGGAACGAGGTCTTACTCAGGAGAATCTGCGTTTCTTTCAGGCGCTTGTTGTCCTTGGAGAGCGAGAGATGAACCTTTTTCACTACACGCTGAATATCCTTCAGCATCCGGGTGGCCACGGCCACATTCCCCGAAGCATATTGGCGGACGCTCAGCTCACTCATCTGCTGAACGATCTCGGCATACAGGAAACATCTGTAGCGCGGCTCGGCCTGGCTGACCGTCGCTTCAAGGGCTGCAATGCTCTGTTGGTCGAGGATCTTATTTTCGTGGCCTAAGGCGCACTGCACCCCCTCGGTCAATATCATGACAAAACATGCGGCGAATAGAATCACTGTCCGCATGAGGGGGGACTCCGCTGATGGAGTTCTCCTCCGGCGACGCGCCTGGCGCCGCCGGAGGTG
>JAKABE010000443.1 GCA_021801945.1 Acidobacteriota bacterium | reverse complement strand
GATGTGGTTCTGCAGAGCATAAATCAGCTCGACGTAGCCGATCGCTCCCGGCAACTGGCGCACCAGGCCGGATACGCCTTCGCTGCCCTTGCCGCCCACGCCAACCGGCCAGCTCGGTGAAGTGCCTGATCCGGGCCCCTTCTTCCACTCCGGGCTGATCTTGCTCAGGTAGTCGGTCCAGATGAAGCTCGTGCCGCTTCCATCGGAGCGATGCACAACGGTAATCTTCTGATGGGGTAGCTTGACGCCGGGATTATCCCCGGCGATCGCCGCGTTATCCCAGTACTGAATCTTGCCCAGGTAAATGTTAGCCAGCGTTTCGCCGCTGAACCGGAGATTGCTGACGCCGGAGACGTTGAAGATAGGAGCGACGGCTCCGAGCACCACGGGGATGTGTACAAGCTTGACCTTGCACTTGCTGATCATCGCGTCGGTCATCGGCATGTCGGAGGCGCCGAAGTCCACCAGGCCCGAACAGAACTGTTGGATTCCTCCGCCCGACCCAATGGACTGGTAATTGATCTGGACGCCGGGATGCGCGGCGCTATACTCGCTGAACCATTTGGAGAATATGGGATAGTCGAATGTCGATCCTGCTCCTGTCAAATTCTGGGCCTGAGCCATGTTCCAGGCCAACGTCAACGCAAAGACAACCACGAGCGTCTTTTTCACGTTTCACTCCCTCACAGTTTTTACTGCCCGCTCCAATTGTCTCCGGTGATTGTTACGGGGAGTTAAATTAAGGTTAAATGCCTGTTCAATGACAGGATGATTGCGATTCCGCCCGGTTGCGCCGGGTGCCCCAGGTGTCGTCCGCCGCGGCAGACTCCGCCCAGGATGACAGCCATTTGTTTTACAGCCATCGATAGTCCCTGCCGCTTTCTACTCCACCGTCTACCGGATCCTGGCGCGAATTTGCGGCGGACTGCGCTAGCCACGCCGGAAAAGGATTTTCAAGGCCTGCTTAAGCCGAGGACTCAGTTCCCGCGCTCTGCCCTTGCTGGATCGGCGCCAGCGGCAGCGTGAAGTAGAAGGTGGCACCGGCTCCCAGTTCGCTTTCCACCCATACGCGCCCACCATGCGCCTGCACGATATGCTTCACAATCGCCAAGCCCAGTCCGGTCCCACCGCTCTCGCGTGAGCGGGCCTTGTCCACGCGGTAAAACCGCTCGAAGATGCGGTCCAGATGCTCTGAAGCGATCCCGGGGCCGAAGTCGCGTACGCTGAACTGCACCTCCGCGGCAAGCGGCCGCGCGCCCACGCGTATCTTTTTGCCGGCCTTGCCGTACTTCAGCGCATTTTCGATGAGGTTGCCGAAGACCTGGTGCATCGCATCGGGATCGACCAATACCAGGCAGTCCGGCGCGCCCACCGATTGCAGTTGCACTCCCTCGTCCCTGACCATTCCACCGAGTGCGGCAACTGCGTCATCGACCAGCGTGCTGGCCCTGGTTGGCCGCAGGGAGAGTTTGTAATCGGGGCTTTCCACGCTTGCGAGAGCGAGCAAGTCTTCTGTAAGACGGCTCATCCGTGTGGCGTTTTTCAGAATGATGCCGAGAAATTCGCGGGTCATCTCCGGGTTCGGATGAGGATCCTCTATCAATGTCTCCACGTACCCCTGAATCGAGGTCAGCGGAGTTCGCAACTCGTGGCTCACATTGGCGACAAAATCACGGCGGCTCTTCTGCGCCGCTTCAATGCCGGTCACATCATGCAGGACAACCAGCGCGCCGCCTCTGGGCAGCGGAGCGGCATTAATCTCAAAAATGCGCCCGGGAGCGAGCGAACTGGCCCGGCCAAAACAAATCTCCTTGCGCTCAAGCGCTCCGCGGACGCAAGCAAGCACCTCGGGATCGCGCACGAAGTGCACCAGGGGGCGGCCGGAGTGAATCTGCGTGCCGGCAATGCGCTGCATCACGACATTAGACCAGCGGACCGAGCCTTCAGGCGTGATGGCAACCACCGCCTCCTGCATCGAATCGAGCATGGCGGCCAGTTCCTGGCGGCTGCTCTCAATCTCGGCAAAGTTCTTTCCCAGGCGCTCGGCCGTCTGGTTAAGCGCCGTCTCCATGGACGAAAGCTCATCCTGGGCTGCGCGATCAAGGCGAGCCGACAAGTCGCCTTCGGCAATGCGGCGGGCAAAGTCAACCACTTGCTGCAGCCGTGAGGAGATACGGGCGGCGGCCCAGGCGGCCAGCGGCAATGCCACCGCCAGCGCAATTACGCCGGACCACAGCGCCTCGCCGCCCAACCCATGCAGCATCTCCCGCGCCGCGTGCTCCACCAACTGGTGAAACACGAACACAAGCACTGCGGTATAAAGCAGCAGCAACAGGGTAAAGAGCCCGAACAGTTTGGTGAATACCTTCAGCTTCAATGCTGTCACTCGGCTTTAGGAAGCTCAAAACGATAACCTGCGCCCCGCACGGTTTTCAGATAGCGCGGATTTTCCGGATCGATCTCGATCTTCTCACGGATGCGGCGCACATACACATCAACCGAGCGCGGCGTGACAAAGCGCGCATCGCCCCACACCGCATCCAGCAGGCGGTCGCGGCTGAAGACGCGGCCGGGATGACGCGCCAGGTAGTCCAGCAGGCGGAATTCCGTAGCTGTCGTGGTGGCAATCTCGCCGCGTACCCACAACTGCATGGCGTTAGCGTCGATCACCACCTCCTCAAAGCTGATGACAGAAGGCGTCGCGGGCCGCTCAAAACGCCGCAGCACAGCCTTGACGCGGGCCACCAGTTCGCGGGTTCCAAACGGCTTGGTAATGTAGTCGTCGGCTCCCATCTCCAGACCCTGTACGCGGTCATTCTCACTGGCGCGTGCGGTCAGAAAGATGATGGGAATGGTGGAAAGCCCCGGATGGTTGCGTAATCTCCGGCAGACGTCAAGGCCATCGCTGCCCGGAACCATAATATCAAGCAGAAATAACGCCGGCGCCCGGCGCTCGGCATCGGGAATCAGGTTGGTGGGGGTGTGAAAGAGGCGGGCTTCAAACCCAGCCGCCTCCAGGTGATGCTGCACCAACCGCGCAATATCCGTGTCATCTTCCAGTACAAATACGGTTTGGCTCAAGCTCTCGA